>NZ_CAWUDL010000032.1:0-66114 GCF_963920945.1 Anabaena sp. CCY 9402-a | reverse complement strand
TACTCACTACTCAGCACTCATCATTCACTACTCATTACTCACTACTCAGCACTCACTACTCAGCACTCATCATTCACTACTCATTACTCACTACTCAGCACTCACTACTCACTTACAGCAAAAGGACAACGACTAGCAGAGAGATTCACATCTGTTGATTTTTTTCTCCAAGGCCAAAGTTTCTTGATAAAACTCCATAACTTTTGCCACAGAGAAGATTTGGTTTTTGTACCTGTTAGTTGTTGTGTTTGCAGATTAGGTGGTAGCTTACCACCAGATGTAAGTTTTGCTAGAAACTTGGTGTTGTCATAGTAGTGTTCTAAAGAGAGAATTTTCAGGTCATCTCTCAAATGAACAACACTAGTGCCAATTATTTCAATAGTTTCGCCTGTTGGTGCATAATCTTTATATGCACCATTAAAAGCACCCCAGTGTCGCCATTTAAAAACAATACTTGGCGGGGTTGAATAAACTTCTAACACTTCCCATAAAAAACCTTCAGGGAATGCTGTATGGAAAAGATTAGTTGAGGTTTCAAAATTCTCTTCACTGGCTTTGTAATGTTTGTTATTTCCAATTAATAGTTTATAAGTACCAGAATTAATTAAATCTGTGATGGTGTAGCCATAACCACCATTGGTACTCATGCGAAATTTGTCTTGAACAACAGTCAGCCATTGAGCAGGATTAGTCTTAAAATTAGCCTCAATATCAAAAGCTCGCACCAAATTTTGGACTAATCTTTCTAGGGAATTTTCGGGGTGATTTTGTATGCTTTCTTCGGCAAGTTTTTCATTAGAATGAGTATAGTCTGGTTTTTGACCATATCGCCATTCTATATCCGTGCTATATTCCAGCACTGTATCTCTATCTTGTACCCAAAGATTAAGCTTAGTGATGTCGATGGGATTCATAAATGCCTACGCGAAAAGTTAACTAAGAAATAAATGTAAATTGATGATGAGCAACAGAATTACGCAATGAAAACCCTCTAGTTTTGCAGCTAGTTATACAGCTTTTTTGCAGATTTAATCTCTCATTCGTTTGTAGCGTCAGAGATTTTGAAGTACATCTACTTGCATCTTTTACTATTATGCCAGCCAGTACAAAAAAAGTTGATTAATATAGATAATCTCAAATAAATTTAAAAGGTAATTTGGTTATATTTTTAGTGTTAAAGTAGCGTTTCTTGGTTGAGTGAGAGACAAAAACTCCACACCTAACCCCTCTCTGCAAGTAAGGAGGAAGCAACGCGAAAAAGTCAGATCATCGTGAAATGAGCAGGAAAGTAGGGAGAGCAAAGATAAAAATTTAGTGACTTTTACTACTAAAATTCCCCGGCTATTTACTTCTTTCTCTACCCCGTCCTCTCCATCTCACAAAATCGCGTTGCTTCCACTAAAGATACGATTATCAAGAAAGGTAGAAGGAAGAAGGGATCAATCCTTACCGCGAACAGAATGCGGAGGGTAGCTTGCTTTGCTACGCAACGCTACTGCGAACCCGGAAGAGTACGCTTAAGTTTCCTGTAGAGAACGAAGAGAACGACAAGCTAAGTACAAGTTTTAAATTTTGAATTCGGAGCGCAGCGATATGACACTGTTCAACCCAATCTATGTTTATGAGGAATAGGGCATGGTTAATGGATGCTGAATTCTCATATGTATAATTTTTGGAATCATTTCGGAAGTATAATTTATTCTCATCTCCCGATAAGCGGAGATTCGTGTTAATATATGTAAAACTAATACCTTGAGCGTTAATCAATGGGGAAGGTTTTAGTCCTAAACGCCTCTTACGAACCGCTCAATATAACGAGCTGGCGTCGTGCTGCGGTTCTGTTAATTAAAGGCAAAGCAGAACGGGTTGAACACAACGGGAAGTTTCTCTATGCAGATTTTCCGTTACCAACCGTGATTAGGTTGCGCCATTATGTGCGCGTCCCTTACAAGGAAATTCCACTTACTCGCCGAAATATTCTGCATCGTGATGGACACAGTTGTCAATACTGTGGCTATACAGGCGATGAGTTGACATTAGACCATGTAATACCGCGATCGCGTGGTGGTGGGGACACTTGGGAAAACATTGTTACAGCTTGTGTACGGTGCAATGTCAAAAAGGGTAGTCGTACTCCCCAAGAAGCTCATATGCTGCTGCGGCATCCGCCTCGGCAACCTTATAGTAGTCTCTATTTTGAGGTTAGCAAGCATCTTAAGAGTGGACTGCATCAAGAGTGGCAAAAATATGTTATAGGACTTTGACATTAACACAATAACTCTTAGTACCTGGTAGCTCGATTGTCACTATATCCGGGTACTAGACTTGTGTGTTTTCTGTGAAAGTACAGTTTAATTACCTTGGACTGTAATTGCTCTGGGTACAAATTTTGCGTGGTCATCCCCTAAACCTAAAATATAATTTTTATTTTTAGCTGAATAGGTTAACAGCGCAATATTATAACTTATAAAATATCAAAAAATATCAATTTACGAAAGAATTATTATAAATATCTTGAATATGGTTTGTCCTATAGAGAAATCTATATGTTCAAAACCGTTGAGGGAATTATACTTTGCGCGACTGACGTGTCATATGATACCAAAAAAATAATCTCACTTGGAATAAGTCTTAAGTGAGCTTCCCAGCAGCAAAAAATGAAAGAAATACTCTCCACCCCTATTTGCTGCAACCTCTAACCGTTCGACGCTCACGGCGCAGCCTGTCACCTGTCATCTGTCAAGAAAGTAAAGCCGTCCTATATGAACGGGGTTTTAATCCCAGTTTTTCGGTAAATTTTCGTTATAAAATATAAGGAGAGACTTACATATGGGGTCAAAACCATATCCTGGGCTAGCAAAATTTTGTGGCTGTGTAACAAAGATACCAGATCAAGTTTCAGTCTAGTACAAACGTAAAAGACAAGAGGTAAAGGGCAAATTACATAGGTGTTACCCATACCGCAGGTTAGGCAGGTATCTATCTACAAAAGATAACAAAGATTGATCACATTATTTGAGATGTGTTTTACAAGACCAGAAGTCTTCGTTTTCAGCCTTTATGTGCATTCTGGTAGAATTTGGTAGATTCATCAACTATCTGCTTGACAAAAATATACCGAGATATACATCCCCATCTCCTCATATTTTTGCGAAGATCAGAATGTGGGGCTAAATGAGTCAAGTGCTGGTTGTAGTATCTCTAAACAAATTCATAGAGCCTCACACTTGGAACAAATTTTACTATGCAATTGAATTCTTCTTTTATTAAGCAGTCTGATAGTTTTGCGTTGACTAATGAGTCAACTCCGGAGGAAACTGACATAGACAAAGAAACGGAAGTGTCACTAACTAAATCTACCTTACCAACATCTACAGGCGAAGGTGTAGGTATTTATATAGGGCAACGTAGCAATTCCTTAGCATTTCAAAAATCAGAAGAATTGCAAAAGACCCTACTATCACACCGACATGAACGTCAGTTAATCATTTTACAAGACTTTCCTGACCCTGATGCGCTTTCTTGTGCTTGGACTTACCAGCTAATTGCCCAGCAATACGATATCAAGTGTGAAATGATTTATGCTGGGACTCTAAGTCACCAAGAAAACATAGCGTTAGTCAAGCTAACGGGTTTACCTGCCCAACGCTGGACACCCCAAACTATTAAGGGGAAAGACCTATCATCTTATCAAGGCTTGGTTTTAATTGATAACCAAGGGACAACCAGTCAGCTACTAACATCTGTACAGCAAGCAGGTATACCATTAGTAGCAGTAATTGACCACCATAGTTTGCAATCTGAACTGAAATCAGAGTTTGTGGATGTTCGTCCTTATGTGCGAGCCACAGCAACGATTTTTACTCAATATCTTCAATGTGGCTTACTAGCTTTAGATAGTAGCATTGGCCAACACGTTAAATGTGCTACTGCCTTAATGCACGGCTTGCGTTCAGATACCAATCGCCTGATGCAAGCACAAGAAGAAGATTTTATGGCAGCAGCGTATCTGAGCCGATTTTATGATGCTCAATTGCTGAATGCAATTCTTCAGGCTAACCGTTCTAAACGGGTGATGGATGTAATTGAGCGATCGCTAAAAAACCGCATTGTGCAGAATAACTTTTCTATCGCAGGTGTTGGTTACTTACGCTACGACGATCGCGACGCTATCCCCCAAGCCGCAGATTTTCTGGTTACTGAGGAAAACGTGCATACTGCTGTGGTTTATGGCATTGTTCACGATGAAGACGATGAATTAGAAGTAGTGATTGGTTCGTTAAGAACGACCAAACTCACACTCGACCCTGATGAATTTATTAAGGAAGCCTTTGGACAAGATAGCACAGGGCGGTTTTTTGGTGGTGGGAGAACAGGTGCTGGTGGTTTTGAAATTCCGATGGGATTCTTATCTGGTAGTAATGAAAATTCTGCTTATGCAAGAATGAAGTGGGAAGTTTTTGACGCGCAAATTAAGCAGAAGTTACTGAAATTAGTGAATCCTAAAGATAACCCAATTCAGTCTGAGTAGGTTCGTATTCCACTATGAAAAATTGAGAACTAACATAAACAAAACTAAAGATAGTTCTCAACTGATATACGTCTCGGAATTAATTCTGAGGCGTATCTTCTATTTATGGCAAATAATATTATTTCAGGTAAAAATACTGCTGACTATTTGTATATTAAATAGCTAGGCTCATAATTAGCATCATTAGCTAATTATATCTATTATGGAAACTATAATTTTTCTTGTAAACAGTGAAATAAATAAATCACTTACGTCCTTAATTAAGTCAAAAATTTCTGATGGGGAATATTATAAAATAGCATGGAGTTGTGGTAATTCTAAATTTATCAAAGTTGGCTCTAGAGCATATTTTAAGAGAAGCGGAAATATTGGGAATGAGCCGCTTGGCTTTATCGCTGCTGGTTATGTTATTGCAGCACCAGAAGATGATCAGTTAAGACTTATTAATAGGACATATTCGGATTTAAGTGAAGCATATGTGGGGCATTATTATGGCTGTTTTTCTGTTTTGATTCAAATAGATTCAGTTGTAGATTTTAATTTTCCTCTAGAACAAAAAGAATTAAGGAAATTATCTCAATTTCAAGGAGTTAATTTTAATTTTGGGGGAGGTGGTTGTAGGTTCAGTGAAGAAGCTTCTCATTTTCTTGATTCAGAATGGGAAAAGCATTCCCTTAAATATCAAAGGATAGGAAAAGGATGCAGACTTATTGATGTCATAGTGGAAAGAGGAAATGCTTTTAAGGGAAAACAAGAATATGAAGATGCAATTAATCAATATAGATTAGCTTTGAAAGTTGATTCCAAGTACGCCAAG
This sequence comes from Anabaena sp. CCY 9402-a, assembly GCF_963920945.1. NCBI lineage: Bacteria > Bacillati > Cyanobacteriota > Cyanophyceae > Nostocales > Nostocaceae > Anabaena > Anabaena sp. CCY 9402-a. Next base: position 60,766 of record NZ_CAWUDL010000032.1, on the reverse strand, counting down.
GCAATTAATCAAATAAACAATTGCGAATTAATATTAAAGAGAATAAATGAAGCAAAAACTATACAACCTCCACCAACTCCACCATTACCTATCAAGAATAATGAACTACTAACTGCTAGAGAAGAATTAGATAAAGAAAAGTTCTTCAGGTACAGAAATGACACTGAAGCTCGCCAAAAAATTTATGTATCAATAGCTAGGAGACAAGGACAATCAAAGTTCCGGCAGGATTTGTTAGAAGCTTATTCTTCTAGGTGTGCAATTACTAATTTTGATGCAGAGGAAGCACTCGAAGCCGCTCATATAATCCCTTACATTGCAACAGAAAATAATCATCCTTCCAATGGTTTATTATTACGTGCTGATTTGCATACTTTATTTGATTTAAATCTTATTGCCATCAATCCAAAAACAATGATGGTACATATTTCACCTACCTTAGGAAAAACTGAGTATAGAGCGATCGAGGGCAAAGAGTTACGTGTGCCAAAAAATGAAATGCACCATCCCAGTTTACAGTTCTTAAAGAAGAGATGTGAAATGTGTGAATGGTTCAAATATTTATAGTGCGATCGCTCATTCTGGTAATGTATGGCAAGATAATTACTATGATATCTTATTGCCTTAATTTGGAGAAGTTTTCATGACACAGCAAGAGTTGTTGAATGAATTTTTATCCCTACCTTTAGAAGCACAGCGTCAAGTAATCGACTTTATAGCTGTTTTACGACAAAGATATACAGTAGTTGAATGTACAACACAACCAGTAGATGATGATTTAGCGAATGATAATTTTATTGGGATGTGGCGTGATCGTCAGGATTTAGCTGATAGCACTGCGTGGGTACGTAGTGTTCGAGAAAACGAGTGGTCAAAGTCAAATGACTAACTTAACTATTATTGATACCGATATTTTAATCGACGCTGGTTATGGCATTATCGAAGCAGTAAAATGTTTACACAATTTACAAGTAAACTCTGGTTTAGCGATTAGCATAGTTACACAAATGGAATTGATGGTTGGTTGTGCTAACAAAGCAGAGCTAAAAACCTTAGAAAATTTCCTCAAACAGTTTCATATCATTAAAGTTGATCAAGCTATTTCAAACAAAGCAGTTGATTTATTGCGGTTTTATCGGTTAAGTCATGGCTTGCTGATTCCTGATAGTCTTATTGCAGCTACAGCAATAATCTGGAATTACCCGTTTATTACGAAAAACCAACGGGATTACAGGTTTATTCAAGGTTTAAATTTATTAAAATATCCATAACTTTTAAAAGTTTTTACTCAGCACTAAATATCGTGGAAATATATCTAATTCGTCATGGCATAGCTGAAGAACAACAACCTTTCATCAAAGATGAGGAGCGCAAACTTACCAAAGAAGGAAGGCAAAAAACAGAGAAAGTAGCCCAGCGCATGAAAACATTGGGTTTGCAGTTTGATTTGATTGTCACTAGTCCTTTGGTACGCGCTCGCCAAACGGCTGAAATTCTCCTAGAAGCAGAACTCAGTTCCCAGCTAGAAGAATCGAACCATTTAGCTCCCAATGGTCATATTTCCAGTTGGTTAGATTACTGGTTGCGACCCAAAAACTTTAACCAAGACACCCAACTAGCTTTGGTAGGACATGAGCCTTGTTTGAGTAATTGGGCAGAAATTCTTCTATGGGGAGAAGCCAAAGGCGGTTTAGTCCTCAAAAAAGCAGGTATGATCGGAGTAAAACTGCCAGAAATAGGTTTACCTGTGGGTCGTAGTCAAATGTTTTGGTTGACACCTCCCAGGTACTTGCTCTAACAGTTTTGCAACTTTTCTCTAAAGAATTGTTGTGAGCTAGGCTACTGTTATGGCAACCCTTATTTCTGGTAAGTTAGCGTGTCGGATATTTCACTAAGCAAATGGTGTTGCCATGATGGTGTGCGAATACAAGCCTGGTTTAGAAGGCATTCCCGCCGCCCAATCGAGTATCAGTTATGTAGATGGGCAAAAGGGAATTCTAGAGTATCGTGGCATTCGGATTGAGGAATTAGCAGCAAAAAGTACATTTTTGGAAACTGCTTATCTCCTAATCTGGGGAGAATTGCCAACGAAGGAAGAATTACGAGTATTTGAGGAAGAAGTTCGCTTCCATAGGCGGATCAAATATCGCATTCGGGACATGATGAAATGTTTTCCCGAAAGCGGTCATCCCATGGATGCACTCCAAGCCTCTGCTGCGGCTTTAGGCTTGTTTTACTCCCTGCGGGACTTACATAATCCTGCTTACATTAGGGACTCTGTAGTGCGCCTGATAGCGACAATTCCGACAATGGTGGCCGCCTTTCAATTAATGCGAAAAGGTAACGACCCCGTTAAGCCTCGCGATGACTTAGATTATTCTGCCAATTTCCTTTACATGCTCAATGAGAAAGAACCGGATGAATTAGCAGCAAAAATCTTTGATGTCTGCTTAATTCTCCATGTTGAGCATACAATGAATGCTTCTACCTTTAGTGCTAGGGTGACAGCTTCGACTTTAACTGACCCTTACGCGGTAGTTGCTAGTGCTGTAGGAACGTTAGGAGGCCCCCTACATGGTGGAGCTAACGAAGAAGTAATTCAGATGTTGGAAGAAATTGGCTCTGTGGAAAATGTCCGTTCTTATGTCGAGGAGCGGCTGCAAAATAAACAGAAGCTCATGGGCTTTGGTCATCGTGTCTACAAAGTCAAAGACCCACGCGCTACCATTCTGCAAGACCTAGCAGAACAATTGTTTGCTAAGTTTGGCGCAGATAAATACTACGACATTGCCCAAGAAATGGAACGGGTAGTGGAGGAAAAACTAGGACACAAAGGGATTTATCCCAATGTTGACTTTTATTCTGGTTTGGTGTACAGGAAGATGGGAATTCCCACAGACTTGTTTACACCAATATTTGCGATCGCCCGTGTGGCTGGTTGGCTAGCTCACTGGAAAGAACAATTAGCTGAAAACCGGATTTTCCGTCCTACCCAGGTTTATAGCGGTCATCACGAAGTTCCTTACACACCCCTCGAACAACGTTAGTTGGTAGTTCCATTGTCATTCACATCGCCTCCCAGTGTTGGGAAATAGCAACTTCATAGACAGTGGATAACCGTTGCCAAAATGGAAGCGGCCGTTTTTTGTTGCTTGTTTGAAGAAACTGGGGAGCAGGCTGACGCTCACGGCGTCAGCCGCATATGGAGCAGAGGGCGCAGAGGAGAGAAAATGCTCTACGCCCCATTCCCTATTCCCCATAGTCAATCCCAATCCTAGCTATAAGTAGAACTTCTTGTGTAGCTACAGAAGCCAAAAACCATCGGGCGATATACTAGGCATGGGTATTGGCAAAAGATATTCAATCAGGTGTCATCTGAAGAAAGATATAAACAGGTGTAATTACAGGTATTAGTTTAACTAATGATTGTAATCCACCATGACTTGATGACTTAAAGAGCAGAAACATGAATTCAGGAATTGACCTCCAAGGAACTTTTATTAAATCCTTGATGGATTTAGGACTCCCACAGGGGGCAGCTAAAGCAATTTGGATGCCTCTACCCATGATCCTGATGCTCATTGGGGCAACAGTGGGCGTACTTGTTTGTGTGTGGCTAGAACGGAAGATTTCCGCCGCCGCACAACAGCGAATTGGCCCCGAATATATCGGGCCGTTGGGGTTACTAGCTCCCGTAGCTGATGGTCTGAAGCTGGTATTCAAAGAAGATATTGTACCGGCACAAGCTGACGCTTGGTTATTTACCCTCGGACCTATCTTAGTTGTGCTGCCAGTGTTTCTGTCTTATCTAATTGTTCCCTTTGGACAGAATATTATCATTACCAATGTAGGGACAGGGATATTCTTGTGGATTGCTTTATCTAGCATCCAGCCTATTGGCTTATTGATGGCTGGTTATGCCTCCAACAACAAATACTCCCTCTTGGGAGGCTTGCGGGCAGCAGCGCAATCAATTAGTTATGAAATTCCCTTGGCTTTGAGTGTGTTAGCGATCGTAATGATGTCTAACAGCCTCAGCACTATAGATATTGTCAACCAACAATCAGGCTACGGTATCCTGGGTTGGAACATTTGGCGACAGCCTCTTGGTTTCCTGATATTTTGGATAGCGGCTTTGGCTGAATGCGAACGTTTACCCTTTGACTTGCCCGAAGCAGAAGAAGAACTAGTTGCAGGCTATCAAACTGAATACTCCGGGATGAAATTCGCCCTGTTTTATCTCAGTTCCTACGTTAACTTAGTGCTTTCTGCTTTGTTGGTAGCAGTGTTGTACTTGGGTGGTTGGGATTCTCCCATTCCCCTCAATGTTGTAGCTGGTTGGTTGGGAATTAGTGATGTCAATCCCGTACTCCAGGTAGTTAATGCTGCGTTGGGTATCACCATGACCTTAATCAAAGCTTACTTTCTCGTGTTTATTGCCATCCTATTACGCTGGACAGTACCACGGGTACGGATTGACCAACTGCTAGATTTAGGATGGAAATTTTTGTTACCAGTTGGACTAGTGAATCTGCTATTAACCGCAGCTCTGAAACTGGCTTTTCCTTTCGCCTTTGGCGGTTAGTCATTAGTCATTAGTCATTTGACCAATGACTAATGACAAATAACAAAAAAGAGAGAGACACAAAATGCTAAAGTTCCTCAAGCAAGTTGGTGATTACGCCAAAGAAGCAGTACAAGCTAGTCGTTACATTGGTGAGGGGCTATCTGTCACCTTTGACCATATGCGTCGCCGCCCTGTTACTGTGCAGTATCCTTACGAAAAACTGATTCCTGGTGAACGGTTTCGTGGTCGGATTCACTACGAATTTGATAAGTGTATCGCCTGTGAAGTGTGTGTGCGGGTTTGTCCGATTAACCTACCTGTAGTGGATTGGGAATTTGACAAAGCCACCAAAAAGAAAAAGCTCAAACACTACAGTATCGATTTCGGGGTTTGTATTTTCTGCGGGAACTGTGTGGAATATTGCCCGACTAACTGCCTATCAATGACAGAAGAGTACGAGCTAGCCGCTTACGATCGCCATGAACTCAACTATGATAGTGTGGCTTTAGGTCGTCTCCCCTACAAAGTTACTGATGACCCAATGGTGACACCACTCCGGGAACTAGTTTATTTACCTAAAGGTGTTCTTGACCCCCACGACTTACCCGCCAACGCTCCTCGTGCTGGCGCACGTCCGGAAGACCTAGTAGAAACAGTAGAAAATTAAGTGTCATTAGTCATTTGTCCTTTGCTAACGACTAAAGACTAATGACCAATGACTAATGACCAATGACTAATGACTGAGGACAAAAACAGTGAATCTAGCGGAAGGAGTACAACTTGTTACCTTCGGCATACTGGCCGTGATGATGATTGGAGCAGCCCTTGGTGTGGTGCTAGCATCCAGCATTGTCTATTCTGCCTTTATGCTAGGGGGTGTGTTTATCAGCATATCGGGTCTATACCTGTTGTTGAATGGTGATTTTGTCGCCGCCGCCCAAGTGCTGATTTATGTGGGAGCAGTAAACGTGCTGATTTTGTTCGCCATTATGTTGGTGAACAAGCGGCAGAGTTTTAGCCCCTTACCCAGTACGGGAGTGAGGAAAGTCCTGACTGCGATCGTGGCTATAGGATTGTTTGGGCTGTTAAGTACAATGGTATTGGCTACCCCTTGGGCTGACTCTACTATTCCGGTAGTAGGAGAAAGTTCCATTGTTGTCATTGGTGAACATTTCTTCACCGACTTTTTATTACCTTTTGAATTGGCTTCTGTGTTATTGCTGATGGCGATGGTAGGAGCAATTATTTTGGCACGTCGTGAGTATCTGCCAGAAGTGACCCCAGAATTGCCGCAAACTGTGTTGACCTTACCAGAACGCCCTAGAGAACTCATAGGTGCTGGTAGCGACACCAAAGAATAAATAGAAGCCAGATTTCGCAGAAGGAATACCAGAACTCATGCAACTCCAGTATTTTTTGCTCCTTGCAGCCGCTTTATTCTGTATTGGTATTTATGGCTTAATTACTAGCCGTAACGCGGTGCGAGTGTTAATGTCAATCGAGTTATTGCTCAATGCTGTTAACTTGAATTTAATGGCATTTTCCAACTTCCTTGACTCAACATTAATTAAGGGTCAGGTTTTCACAGTATTTGTGATTACCGTGGCAGCTGCTGAAGCGGCGGTAGGTTTAGCGATCGTGCTTGCCATTTATCGCAACCGTGATACCGTCGATATGGAGCAGTTTAATCTCCTGAAGTGGTAATTGCGTGTGCAACTCAAGCAGGTAATCATTGCTTATAAAGCGCGAGACTCCCAGAGTAAACGCTGGGCAGAAATTTGCGCTAAACAGCTAGAAACTCGCAATTGTCAGGTCTTAATGGGGCCTAGCGGGCCAAAGGATAATCCTTATCCGGTCTTTTTGGCTTCAGCCGGACAACCAATTGATCTGGCAATTGTCCTCGGTGGTGATGGTACAGTCCTAACTAGTGCCAGACATTTAGCACCAGCAGGCATCCCCATTCTGGGGGTAAATGTAGGTGGTCATCTAGGTTTTTTAACCGAGTCAGTAGAAGAATTTCAAGATACGGAACAAGTTTGGGATCGGCTGTTTGAAGATCGCTATGCTATTCAACGGCGGATGATGTTACAAGCAGCCGTATATGAAGGGCATCGCACAAATTTAGAGCCAGTTACCGAACGTTATCTGGGGTTGAATGAATTTTGTGTCAAACCCGCTTCTGCCGATCGCATGATCACCTCTATTCTGGAAATGGAAATTGATGGTGAAGTAGTAGATCAATATGTGGGAGATGGACTAATTGTTTCTACTCCCACAGGTTCAACTGGTTATACTGTTTCTGCCAATGGCCCCATCATGCACGATGGTATGGAGGCGATTACCATCACGCCCATTTGTCCCATGAGTCTTTCGAGTCGCCCTATAGTTTTACCCGCAGGTTCTGTTGTGAGTATCTGGCCTTTGGGTGACTATGAGTTGACAACTAAATTGTGGATGGATGGGGTCTTAGCAACTTCAATTTGGCCTGGACATCGTGTTGATATACGCATGGCTGATTGTCGAGCTAAGTTTATTGTTTTGCGAGAGAATAATTCTTACTACCAGACGCTACGGGAAAAATTGCTCTGGGCAGGTACTAGGGTTCACTACGCTAGTAATCACCAAAATTAATAACAATGGTAATTTCTCCCCTGCTACACTCCCATTACACAGGAAAGTAATTACTGAGAAATTTGATGAGCGTAGGCGTAGGCTGCCGTAGAAATCGCTTCTGCAAGCAAATTCATCATTAGCCCCCGTATTACCGGGGGCTTTCTATACTCTAAGATCAGAGCAAAAATAATAACGTCTCCACCTACCCATAACTTCCGCGTAGCGGTACTAGTCGTTATGCAAACTTGATATTAGAAAAATTCTGTATCCTATTACCAGATTTTTGCAGGAATTAAGCTCATAATAAAAACACATTACTGACCTGAAATTTTTGCGTTTTATTCTCTAAACCTACGTGAATATTGCTTTAATACGTTAATAAATAAAATCATCTATTCCTATGGTCAGTAACTTTGAGAAGTTAGGATATCTTCACATATTTAAGTTGGAAGACAGATGGAAATTTCTTATAGACACACTAAATACCCACTCAGTCCTCCTTCTGACCTCAAAGATTTTCCCATTCTGGAAACAGACAAATATATCCTCAAAATTGCATCCACGAATGAAGAGTTAGAATCTATTTTTCGCTTGCGTTTTGAAGTATTTAATCTAGAATTGGGCTTAGGATTTTCTACTTCTAGCTTAACATCGATGGATCAAGATCAGTTTGATGCCGTTTGTCATCATTTAATGTTGATGTGTAAAACCACTGGTAAAACCATTGGTACTTATAGGATGCAAACTTATCAAATGGCTTCTTACAATTTAGGTTTTGATGCTGCTGATATATTTAATCTTCAGACAATTCCTCATGCTGTATTGCAGGCATCTATAGAAGTGGGACGTGCCTGTATAGCCAGAGAATATCGCAATATTCAAGCTCTATTATTACTCTGGAGAGGACTAGCTAACTATCTTATTTGCAGTGGTAATGAATATTTTTTCGGGTGTGCTTCATTACTAACGCAATCTCCTTGGGAAGCTGCATATGCCTATGATTATTTCCAAAAAAATAATTGGATACATAAAAACATCTTGGTTTATCCGTACTCACAATATTGTTTGGATATGCCACAAATTTGTGCTAAAAAATATCATATAGAACTGCCAAAAATTGTACAAGCATACTTGAGCATTGGGGCTAAAATATGTAGCTTCCCGGCAATTGATCAGCATTTTAAAACCATAGATTTTCTAACGATATCTCACATTAAAGATTTTACAATATGGCATTAATAGCATAATACTTTGCTGTATACTAATACCGTTCATGTGTGCAGGTATAAAAAACGGTATTAACAATGTTAGCCAAAAAAGTAATTAATCGAATTTCTAGTTTATCTTTTCATTCTCCTTGGTTTATTATAATTGTTTTTTCGGTTCTTGGTTTTATAGGTATTATCAACCATTCAATGTGGAGAGATGAACTAAATCCTTGGCTAATTGTCAGAGATAGTGAGTCTTTTGGAGATTTAATCGCCAATATTCGTTATGAAGGTCATCCTGTTCTTTGGTATTTTTCTCTGGTATTTCTGAGAAATATTGCTGACAATCCTCTGATGATGCAAGTTTTTCATTTGACTATTGCAATTTTTTCAGTTTCTATTTTTTGTTTATATAGTCCCTTTAATTATCAACAAAAATTTCTTTTTACTTTTGGTTACTTTCCTTTTTATGAATATTTATTAATTTCTAGAAATTATGCTTTTAGTATGTTATTCATTTTTGCTTTCTGTGCTGTTTTTTCATCCAGAAAGATAACTTATATTTATTTAGCAGTTTTATTGGGTTTACTAGCTAATAGTAGTGCTTACGCTTTATTTGTATCATTTTCTTTGTCCTTAACCTTGCTAGCCGAATTTTGTTTTGATAGTGAACATCGACAGCAATATTTTAGCCAAACTCAAAAATACGATTTATTTTTAAGTGTTGGAGTTATCATATTTTCTTTTTTATTATCTATTTATATTATTACGCCTCCAGTCGATAGTTATCTTCATGGAGGATTAGATGATGGATGGTTAATTAAATTAGATATCCGTCATTTCTTGAGAAGTATGGGTAGGTTGTTTGGTAGTTATTTTTTGATTTTACCCAAGCAAAAATGGCTTGATTTAAGCATTTGTGCTGGAATTGCATTATTCATGTTTTTTTTAACCGTAATTAAGTTAGCTAAAAAACCATTCTCTGTCTTTTTATATATTGTTGGCAATTGTGTAATACTTGCATTTACTTACTTGAGATTCTTTGGTGTTCCTAGGCATTTTGGGCATTTTTATTTAATTTTGATAGCATCTTTATGGTTAGGTAGTCAGTATCAAGAATCTAGCTTTTTAATCAATAAATTTCATATTAAAGAAAAATTATTTACCTTAGTGCAGAAAAGGTATCATATTGCTTTTATGTTAATTCTTTATGCCCACTTATTTGGAGGGTTGTATGGTTTTACAAGAGATTTATTTATACCATTCTCTGCTAGCCATGAGACTGCTAATTATATTCAAAAAACTCAATTAAAACAGGAATTTATTGTAGCCAGTCGAGATGCAAATATGGCTGCATTGTCTGGTTATCTCAATCGAAAATTTTATTATCCTGAGCTTAAGAAAATGGGAAGTTTCACCTTATTTAAACAAGGTCGTATCCCTGTCGAACAGGCTGAAATATTAGAGCAAATTTATTCTCTATTCAAAAGTGAAGTAGCTACAAAGAGAATCTTACTAATTTTAAATAAAGAACTGAAGTTGACCCACAATAATTTAAAGATTAGTCCTATCAAGAATTTTGATAGAGCATGGATAGATAGTGAACGATATTACCTTTATTGGGTATATGAAGGAAGTAGTCAGTAAAAGAATTAATTTTTGCTGTAGTTATGATATTAACTAGAAGTAGAGTAGAACCTATAGCTGATAGATATCATAAGCGTGATTGAGACTCTAAACCCCAAGCTATTATGTATGGGACAACATACAGCACATAATTTGAGGTTTTGCATGAAAGTAGCAGTCTTCAGTACAAAAGCCTATGATCGGCAGTTTTTAGAAGCTGCAAACTTCCCCAAGAAACACGATTTGGTGTTTTTTGAACCACGTCTTGACCAAGATACTGCTATCCTAGCTGCTGAATTTTCGGCGGTTTGTGTATTTGTCCATGACCAAGTTGATGCACATACTTTAGAACTTCTGGCTTTGAGAGGAACTCGCTTAATTGCTCTTCGTTGTGCAGGTTTTAACCATGTAGACTTGGAAGCCGCAGCCAAGTTAGGAATTACTGTGGTGCGTGTTCCTGCGTATTCACCCTATGGTGTGGCGGAACACGCTGTAGGATTGATTTTGAGCCTGAATCGCAAAATTCACCGTGCCTATAACCGTGTCCGAGACGGTAATTTTTCTCTAGACGGACTGTTGGGATTTAACTTAAATGGACGCACCGTAGGGCTGATTGGTACTGGTAAAATCGGGCTGATTTTAGGACGGATTATGAAAGGCTTTGGTTGTCATCTACTTGCTTATGATGTGTATCAAAATCCTGAATTAGAGGCATTAGGTGGAAAGTATGTAGAATTGCCAGAATTATTTGCCAATGCCGATATTATCTCTTTGCACTGTCCCTTAACACCAGAAACACATCACCTCATTAACGATCAGGCGATCGCACAAATGAAACCTGGTGTAATGTTAATTAATACTAGCCGAGGTGGATTGATTAACACACAGGCTGTAATTGAAGGACTTAAGACACGTAAGATAGGTTCTCTCGGTGTAGATGTCTACGAACAAGAATCAGAATTATTTTTTGAAGACTTGTCTGGCAAAATCATTCAGGATGATGTGTTTCAAAGGTTAACGACATTTCCCAACGTACTCATCACTGGACATCAAGCATTTTTCACAGAGGAAGCATTGCGTAATATAGCAGATACCACTTTGGCTAATATTACAGACGTTGAAGATGGCCGTACTTGTGCAAATGAGCTACGCGCTCAACCAGAAGTAGGAGACAAGGTTTTGGTGAGTTAATGCGTTAAATATATTGTATGGGGATGAGGCATTGTCACCTGTCACCTATCCCCTGTTCCCCTGTCCCCTAACTTGCTTCATTGGCGATGATGCCAACTAAATTTAATCGATTTAAAATTTCTACAGCTTGAGTAATTTCAGTTTGAGTTACCCAACCAATGCGTCCCACCATCATAATTCCATTGCAGAAGGAAGCGACGATTCGGGCATCAACTGTACCTAAAATAGCTGGAGCATCTATCAATACTAAGTCATAGCTTTGCTCAAATAACTCGATGAGTTCTTTCATGCGCTGAGAACTGAGCAATTTTACTGGGTCTTCTGGTACAGGCCCGGCGGTTAAAATATCGATGGAAGGGTGAATAGGTTGGATGTAGTCTTGTACATTGGTACTAGTTTCATCAACTAGTAATAGAGATAGTCCCCAATCGTTGGATAGCTGGAGAATTTTGTGGAGTTTAGGCGATCGCAGGTTAGCATCAATTAGTAGTACCCGTTGGTGCATATGAGCCGCACTTGCAGCTAATCCTAACGCCAAAGTTGTACGTCCTTCTCCTGGTAGCGCAGAAGTTACCATCAGAGAATTAAAGGGAAAGGGATACTTTAAAATCTGCGTATTTTGGTACACCATATCTAAGGTTTCGTGACAAGGTAGCCAAGAGTCAGTTTCTACCAAAGAAGGTGCTGTGTTACGCCGCCAGTTCCAAGCTAGACTCGGTAGTTGCTTTTCCATCGCATTGGATGCAAGTTTCGGCACAGAACCTAGTAGTCTTAGGTTGCTTACTCTCTGTAAATCCTGTGCTGAATGAATTACGCGATGACGTATCCCCCAAATCAAGGCCATAACAACGCCCAAAACTGGCCCGACAACCATACCCCCAAAAACAAGTAATAGTTTGTCATAACTGTTATATGTTGCCAGAGTAGGTTCTTCTAACACTTGCCAATCAAACCCCGCCTGCGTAATTTGTAATCCTACAAACTGTTGTGTTTGCACCATTTGCTCTAACGCTTGGCGGTGAGTTGCCACTTCTGACAGTAGACGTTGAGATTCTGCTATCAAACTGGGATATTTTTTTAACTCTGCACTAATTCGCTGTTCTGATGCGACTAAACTCTTTTCGTTATTTATTAACCCTTGGGCAATTTTTTTTAACTGGGTTAACTCCTCTACTAGTTGCTCTTGTGTTAATATTGCTACTTTTTGAGTATCTGCTGTTAGTTGCTTTGCTTCTTGTTGCAAAAGTTTTAACTGATTCTGGCGTTGCTGTTTCAGACTTTCAATGATGGGAGAATTATCTGTATAGCGTAATTGTTCCTGCGCTAATAATTGTTCAGTTTTTTGTACCTCACTGAAAAGTGTTTGGTAGCGAATTGATTGGTTTAAACTAGAAGAAATCAGTGCTTGTTGAGTTGAAACAACTATATTCTGCTCTAAATTTTGCTGGTGATCGCGTACATTTTGCAACTCAGTGCGAGTAGTTTGTAGCTGTTGTTGAGTTTCAGCCAGAGAGTTGATTAGGACTTGTCTTTGTGATTGAGGATCTAATAAATTGTGCTTCTTCCGAAAATTTTCCAGATTAATTTCTGCCTGTTTCACCTGCTTTTGTAGTAGTGGTATACGAGTATTAACAACAGCTAATCCTTTATTTAAACGTTCTTGTCGTTGCTCAATATTATAGTCCTGGTAAACTTTCTGTAAAGCTAATAAAACTTTGCGTGCTTTAACTGGATCATTATGCTGAAAGGAAACTTCAAAAACAGGAGTAACGAACTTATTTCCTCCTGTTTTTCTCTCTAATTGAGTGACTTCTAGATATAACTTTTGCCCATTAGTTGATTTACTTTTGATGTCTCCTACAGTAATATTTGGGTAGTCTGAGCGTAGTATATTTACTGTTCTTTCCATCAACTTAGAACTCAGCATTAAATTCTTCTGAGCAGTATAGTAATCCACTAATGGAGGCTTTGCATCAGTTGATTTAGTATCTGTACTCTGAGGAATATTATTTAAATTAATACCTTCATATACATTGGAACTTACTAAGATTTGCATATAACTCTTGTAAGTCGGTTTTGTCATCATAGCCAGCAGGCTAGTGACTGACATGACAATACAAGAAACTCCCAATACTATAAATCGCCGACGTAGTAAGATTTTAGATATATGTCTAAATCTTACTTGGTTTTGTGACGAGTTGGTTACAAATTCCCCTTGATTTAGACTGATTCTAGACACTAGTAAATTCCTCAAGTAATGTAACAATGTATCTATAAAATAATAAGAATTTCTCCAAAAGTAATAGATAAATAGAAATTAATATGGAGACATAGAGCCTAAAATAATCTTCTTTTCTGAATCATGTCAACTATCTCTAGAATTTTTTACTGTATCCTTATTTAATAACCCCAAGTATTTTTTAATATATCTAGATTAAATATTTATAGTAATACTTGTAGTTATCAATGATTCTAGTACAACTTAAAACTAGTAATATGATTAGTATTAAGTCACAAGCTAAAGATAAAATGTGACAACAGAAATTACCATTATTGTTATGAAAATCACAAAAAAAATTAATCGGAAATCAAAGAGAACTTCAAAAGCCCTTAAATAATAGTTGTTTCGGACTATTTGAGTGATTGAAAAATAGTTACTTCCGAATATATATCTCGTTATTAAAGACGTATGTAGTGAATAAATATACTTTGTATATATTATGCAGAGACAAATAGAAGATAGCTGAAAATAAATGTATAATGCGGTTCTATTTATTGGGTAATTTCTGGCATAAAATCAATGGAATAGTAACGTATTTAAAAATAATTTTGCATATTAAAATTGAAGCTAAGATAAAATCACTAGTTACTTTCCGGTTGTGTTTTGCAAATAGTGGTATTTGCAGAAATGGTATCTTTTCAAGAAACACAGGTGATAGGTGATAGAAAAGAGCGAAGGTAATATGACGTGAGTTCGATGATCTCTCCCCAACCCCTCTCCGACGCGGAGAGGGGCTTAAATATCTGGAAATATCAACGAAAAATAAAGGTTTTAAAGCCTCTCTCCTTGCAGGGGAGAGGTTTGGAGAGGGGTTTTTAAAACTCGTCGAACTCGCGTTAACACGGTTTGGATAAGAAAGATAATTTGCCAAAATAATAACGCCTGTAGAGACGTTGTGGTGCAACATCTCTACCCACCCATAACGTTAACCGAACCGTATTGAGAGGGAAGGAGTGTATTTCTTTGATTTTTGCTACTGATATCTTGCACTATTCTCAGTATCAGCAATCCATCAGGTATTTTTACTTTGAGGTGACAAGTTTTTGCTGCTATTTAAGATAATTTCCCGCCGTCTGGGGATATCATAAGTCATGAAATCATGAGCCATATCTGTACGAGGAAAAATAGCACGGGCTTCTCTTAGTAAATCTCTTAAATCTAAAACATTGCCAGGAGCGTAGCGGGGGCTGAAATGAGTCATAATCAGTTTATGCGCTCCCGCCGCTAATGCTGTTTGTGCGGCCATTGTAGTTGTCGAGTGCAACCTCTGAAAAGCCATCTCTGCATCCTGATGAGCAAAAGTAGCCTCATGGATTAACACATCAGCATCCTGAGCTAATTCCACTGCACCATCACAATAAATTGTGTCTGTACAATAGGCAAACTTACGCCCCAATTCTGTGGGGCCGCATAAGTCCGTCCCCTTGATAACTCGGCCATCAGCAAGAGTAACAGTTTCACCGCGTTTGAGTTGACCATAAATCCTACCAGGAGGAATTTGCAAGGCTTCAGCTTTTTCCACATCAAAGCGTCCGGTGCGGTCTTTTTCAGCTACACGATAGCCAAAAGCTGTAATGCGGTGATGCAAAAGACCGCAACTAACAGTAAATTCTTCATCTTCATAGACTACACCTGGACGAACTGCATGGACTTTAATTGGGTAGGAAAAATGTGTATGGGAGTAACGTGAAGCGGCTTGGATATAGTCACTTAATCCAGATGGGCCATAAATATCAACTTTTTCCACATTACCAGCCAAACCGCAACTAGCCAAAAGTCCCATCAAACCAAAAATGTGGTCGCCGTGCATATGCGTGACAAAAATTCGGGATAGTTGGCTACTTTTTAGTTCACTCCGCAGCAGTTGGTGCTGAGTACCTTCACCACAGTCAAATAACCACAGTTCTGCCCTTTGCGGTAATCTGAGGGCAACACTAGAAACATTACGTGATCTTGTAGGTACACCCGAACTTGTCCCCAAAAATGTGATCTGCACAGCGTTTTCTAGCCTTTTTTTTGCTGAATTTAAACCTCTGTTTTATATAGTGGCAGGTTATTCAGCAAATTTACAACAGGCGTTTATTCCTTTATCGTCCTACTCCCTACTCTCTACTTTCAATAGTCTCACTCCTGATGAGTCAGAAGAATCTTTGGGAGGTTTTTGATCATCAGGTGGCTGATAGCCTGCTGATGCAGCTTGAGTGACACTAAATAGACTCAAAACACAACTGATTAAAAGTTTGTGCAGAAGCCATTTCCTGTAAGTCATGGTTTTTCCTCCTATGGCATTGCACTGTTCCAGGATTCAGAGAACTGACGAGTTATATTTACTTACAAGTTATATTTCTGATATGGGCAGAAAGCACCACTAAAAATTGCCGAAAAACATTCTGAAATTTAGCAATTAGAAATTTTAAAGCAATGCGATCGCATCTTTGTTTCTATAAGGGTGTAATATATCACGCGATCGCTAGTAAAAAACTAGACTCAATCGAGTCTTAACTTCTGTGAGTGCAAAACATTAGTAGTCTACGAGAAATTACTTAAAAGATTAATTATAAAAATTTACTTGCCGTTGCTCAAAAATAAAGATTATAACTAAGTGGAATTGGATAAATAATCTACAACTTTTGATACGAGAGCATTCGATAAGCTAGTGATTCTGACTAGGTTAACAAGTGATACACAAGCGATCGCTTCATTTTTCTTAGTTAACTTTACTGCAATCTAAAACATATTAAAGAGGTTAAGTTCCTATGGCTTTAGCAACAGGTGATATTGCTTTTATATCCTTCAATGGTGATGAAGATGGCTGGTCGATTGTCACATTTGTAGATATAGACCCTAGTACCATCATTTACTTTAGCGATAATTCATACAATGGTACTAGTTTTGGCACTAGTGAGAGTTCATTTGAATGGAATACTGGAGCTAATACAATTACTGCTGGTACTGTAATTCGCTTTAGTAAAATTGATGCTGCCACCCGTGCCGCCTCCGTTGGTACATTCAGCGTGGCTACTGGTACTAACATTGGTCTTAGTGTAAGTAGTGAGACTATTTATGCTTATCTCGGTACTACTGCCACCACTCCGAATGTATTTCTAACTGCTGTGTCAACTGAAGGGGTAGCTGCGTTAACTTCTGCGGGACTAACTAATGGGGTTGACTCAATTGTCCTCACTAATAGTACGGATTATGGCATATATAACGGACTACGTACTGGAGAATCGAGTTTTGCCAACTACAAAACCCTGGTTAACAACTCCAGCAATTGGACAGTCGATACTACTAATGACTACAGCACAACAGTTCCTGATACTACAAGCTTTACGATCGCTACAGCAATACCCATAGTTAACCTTGTCAACTCTGGTGATAGCACTAATGTCACTGAAGGTGGTGCGACAGATTCCTATACTGTAGTTCTCAATAGTCAGCCATCTCAAGATATCACCATCAACATCAACCCCGACTCTCAGACAATTACCAGTGTAACTACCCTCACCTTCACCCCCAGCAACTGGAATATAGCTCAAACTGTCACAGTAACAGCAGTAGATGATACAACTGTCGAGGGTGGACATTTCAGCACGATCGCCCACCAAATCAACGGAACTAATGTTGGCACAGTTAGAGTCAGTATCAGCGATAACGATTTCGGATTGCTGAGAAAAATTGGTAGCTTTACTGGTCAAGGGGCAGAGATTACCGACTATGATCCAACCACCAAGCGGTTATTTGTGGTTGATGGTTCGGCATTTATTCGCATTTTGAATTTTAGTGACCCCACCAATCCTACAGAAGTTAATGCAATTGACTTAACTGCTTATGGTAGTCAAGCCAACAGCGTAGCCGTAAAAAATGGCCTTATAGCGATCGCACTCGAAGCCACAATTACAACTGACCCCGGCAAAGTAGTTTTCTTTGATACTGCTGGCAACTTTTTAAAAGAAGTCACAGTTGGGGCTTTACCTGACATGGTGACATTTAGCCCTGACGGTACAAAAGTCCTCACCGCCAATGAAGGAGAACCCGATGATGGTGTTGATCCAGAGGGTTCTATCAGCATCATTGATATCTCTCAAGGTGTGGCTAATGCAACGGTGACAACAGCTACTTTTACTAGCTTTAATGGACAAGAAGCCACACTTAGAAGTCAAGGTGTACGCATATTCCCTGGTAAAACAGTTGCCCAAGATGTAGAACCAGAATACATTACCTTTTCTCAGGATGGAACTAAAGCCTGGGTGACATTGCAAGAAAACAACGCTATAGCAATTGTAGATATTGCCACTGCAACGGTTGAAAAGATTTTCGGTTTAGGTGTAATTAATCATAACCAGCCAGGAAATGAATTAGATGCTAGTGATAGCGATGGTGGTATTAATATTCTGAATTGGCCAGTATTTGGGTTGTTTATGCCCGATGCGATCGCCTCTTTTGCTGCCAATGGTCGCACTTACTACATTACAGCTAATGAAGGTGATGCTCGTGATGAAGAAGCACGAGTAAAAGACTTAAATCTCGATCCTACGATATTTCCTAATGGTACGTTACTCAAGCAAGATGCTAACTTAGGACGGCTAACAGTTTCCACAATTGATGGAGATACCGATGGGGATGGTGACTATGATCAACTATTTGCCTATGGTACTCGCTCCTTCTCAATTTGGGATGACCAGGGTAATAGAGTTTTCGATAGTGGTTCAGATTTTGAAAAACAAATTGCTGCACAAGTCCCCAGCATTTTTAATCTCAACGGTGAAGATATTCCGGCTGGTATTGACAACCGCAGTGATAACAAAGGCCCAGAACCAGAAGGTGTAACTGTTGGTGTCATTAACGGCAAAACTTATGCGTTCATCGGGTTAGAACGCACTGGTGGGATTATGGTCTATGACGTTACCAATCCTCAGTCACCCCAATTTATAGAATATGTACCTAACGCCACTGGTGATTTAGCACCTGAAGGTCTGAAGTTTATTCCTGCTAGTGATAGTCCTAATGGTAAAGATTTACTGATTGTTGCTAACGAGGTTAGTAAAACCATCGCAGTTTATGAGGTCAATCTTTCTAATAATCTTGCACCCACTGCCTTGACATTAAGTGCAACTAATGTAAATGAAAATGTTCCAGCTAACACAGTGATTGGCACATTTAGCACCATTGACCCCAATCAAGGAGACACTTTTACTTATTCTTTCGCTAATGGTGGTAATGATAATTCATTCTTTACCATTAATGGTAATAGTTTAATTATTAACCAATCTCCAGATTTTCAAACCAAGTCTAACTACTTCATTCGTGTTGTCACAACTGACCAAGGTGGACTGAGTTTTGAGGAAGATTTAGTAATTGGTGTTAATGACATTCTAGATAGCCAGACTCAATTACTGAACCCAAAAAATGATGTCTTTAATATTACTGGAGTCAATGTCAAGGTTAAACTCAAAGTTAAACTATTGGGACGCAATTCTAATTTAGTTAATGAACTGGGAGTATATAGTGTTGATGATCAAAATGGCACAATTAATGGCATTGCTCCGGGTGCAGCAGGTTACGCTGAAGCAGCATTAGCACGCAGCCAGGCAATTTTTTCTATTATTGCGAATAATCCCAATGGCTTTGATCCTAATAATCTCAGTCGCTTGTTAGAATTTGATAGCAATCAGAATTTCAGGTTTTATTTAATTAAAAATAGTACCCTTAATACAGTTAAACAAACTTCTTCTACAAGCAATATACTTTTTTCTAACACTAGTGTTCAACAAATTACATCTTTAACTGCGGGTAGTTTTACTTTAGGTTGGACAGATGGCTCGAATAATACTAATGTATTTAATGATTTAGTAGTTAATATTACAGCCACCGACGAAACCCCAATTATAGGTGCAGGTTTACAAGGAATACAAGCAGCAGAAGTAATTGATTTACGGAGTTTTATTGGTGGTGTATCTGCAACATTTACAGTCAATAGAGAAGCTGCTTTTGATAACTTTGTTGGCTTCTATCAGGTAACTGGTGAAAATGGGGGAATTGATATTAATAATGATGGTATAGCTGATTTGCTACCGGGACAAGCTGGCTATATCCAAGCTGCTATTAATCAACGTCTAGCAGGTGTCAACTTAACGGTAGATAACCAAGCTACCGCAAATTATACAGGTACTTTTTCTGGTGGTGGGATTTTTGCACCATTTATGATTGTCAATGGTAGACCAGAAGCTTTACTTGATACTAATGGCAGTAATGATCCGGCAGTTTATTTTCCCTACTTGGGTGCTAACCCCAATCAAGTAGACCATATTCGTTTATTAGGTGATAATGTCTTTGGTTTTGAGGATTTACCTGGTGGTGGTGACGGAGATTACAATGATGTGATTGTGCGCGTTGGTTTTAACACTATTTTCTAGTCAACAAAATTCATTCATGAGTATTTTAGCTGTCTTCAACCTTCAGAAAACAGTAATTGTGTCACTTGCTCTAAAACTTTTAATCCTTGCAACGAACCTCGAATTAGACGAGTAGCTGCAATAGGTTGGCGGATGAATGTTAGTGCTAGAGATAGAGGCTTGAGTGAACCATCGGGATTGATTGCTGCTGAGATGTCAGGGATATCATGGTGGGAATCATCACTGACTACTCGTAACATCGCTACTTCTATGCCCATTTTTTTAAAAAAGTCCAAAACAGCAAAGCCTTCCATATCAACGACATCAACACTCATCGTTTCACCAAGATAGCGTTTTTCGGTGGCAGAACAAATCACGCGATCGCTTGTTAATGATTTAACTATTTTGACTGTTGACTGGATATGTGCATTTAGTATATGACTGCATTGTTGTACTTGTTGCTGATACATACAATCTTGATACAGCACAATATCACCAACTTTGTACTGCTGCGTCAAGCTGCCACATAACCCCATAACTAAGACTCCTGGTTTGATCTCATTCCCAAAGTCTTTTGTCTTTGACCATTTTTGCAAATATTCTCTTACAGGTTTTATCCCTACTGGTATCGGCACAACATGAGGCTTTTTACCAGTCACTCGATTTAAACCGCGACACACTGCCGCATACTCTGCACCTTGCGGCACTAAAATTGTTGGCATTCCCCATTCTCCACTTCCCCAAATAGAACTCGCAAATGACACGATGATTTAATGTAGCATGACAAATAATTATGTCTTCCGCGTGATGATTTTCCAAGATGACAAAGCTTAGTAGCGCAAAATCTGCACGAGAGCGTTTTAATATTTCCCGATTAGCTATTGAGTTCTCATGGCTGACGGTGAGTTTTTGGATTGCGGTGGCTGTAGCTGGGATTCTGGCTTTTAGTTCCCTCAAGTATGCTTTGTTTCCAGACATTACCTTTCCGGTAGTGGTAGTGAATGCTACCGCGCCTTCTTTGGTAAATGCTTTGGATACAGAAGCGAAACTCACCCAACCTATAGAGGAACGCCTGCGTTCTCTAGAAGGACTAGAGGATATTCGCTCATCTAGTTATCCTGGACAATCTGCTGTAAGTTTGTCTTTTGCTGTAGGAACGAATCTAGAAACATCAACTCGTAGTGTCGAAACTGCACTAAAGCAACTAACTTTACCCCAGGGAGCAAATTATAAAATTATTCCCCTAAACCTGAATGAATCAGCAGCCGTGAGTTATGCCATTGAGAGTTCGTCACAGAATCTCAATGATTTGACTAAGCTGGCAAATGACCAGATTATACCAGCGATCGCTAAATTACCAGGCGTTCTCAAAGTCTCGCTATTGGGTGCAGCTAGTACAGCATCTCCTATTAATCCCACAAATCCAACTGCGGCGTTGGCTCAAGGGGGGGCAAATTTAGTCAGATTTAATGGTCAAGACGCACTAGCATTTCAAGTCATTAAGCGTGGTAATGCTAATACCTTGGAAGTAGTGAGTTTAGTGGAAAAGGAAGTACAAACACTCCGCACTAACTTTACAGATATTAAACTCACCCTAGCCGCTACCCAGGCAGAATATATCCGCAATGCCACCCAGTCAACCATAGATGCGTTGATAGAAGCTATAGTTTTGGCAATTGTGGTAATTTTCCCATTTTTATGGAGTTGGCGAGCCACTCTTATTTCTGCCTTAGCAATTCCGACATCTTTATTGGCGACGTTTATCGTCATGGCAATTTTTGGCTTTAACCTAGAAACGATTACGTTGTTAGCTTTAGCCTTAGTTATTGGCAGTGTGATTGATGATGCCATCATTGATGTAGAAAACATCATGCGGCACATTGAAGAAGGACAAACACCCCGCCAAGCTGCATACTCCGCTACCGATGAAATTGGCTTAACCGTCGTCGCCACTACTGCGACAGCCATAGCTGTTTTCTTACCTATTGGATTGATGGGTGGAGTAGTTGGACAGTTCTTCAAGCCATTTGGGATCACTGTTTCCGCCGCCTATATAGCTTCTACATTGGTGGCGCGGACTTTATCACCAGTGTTATCTATTTATTGGCTCAAACCACCTGCTACAACTTCCCGACGCAGGGAACTAAAAATTGGGTTTTATTTTACCCGAACTTATCGAAACTTACTCTCTTGGTCTTTAAACCATCGCACAATAGTTATTGCCTTAGCTGTTCTCAGTTTTATTGCTGGAATTGCCCTAATTCCATTCATTCCCAAGGGTTTTATTCCCAAACTAGATCGGGGTGAGTTTAACATTACCTACACTGCGCCTCTGCCTAAAATACCTGATTTGGCAGCGTTGCAGAGATTGGGAGTGCAGGGGAGCAGGGGAGCAGCACTTTTACCCAATTCCCAATTCCCAATTCCCAACCCCCTCAACGACTCCCTGGAGGTGGCGAAAAAATTGGAAGCAGTCGTGAGAAAATCCCCAGATGTAGAAACAGTTTTTACTACTGTGGGTTCTCGTGAGGGTGAACCAAATAAGGGAACACTCTATGTCAAGCTAAAGGAAAACCGCAGCATTAAAACGGCAGAATTACAAGACCAATTACGCACAACTTTACCTAATCTTCCCGGTGTCACTACCAGCGTGGAAGATATTCAATTTGTAGACACCGGCGGACAAAAACCTTTACAGGTATCTTTACGCGGTAATGATTTACAAACTCTGAGTAAAGCCGCCAAGACAATTAAAGACCGCATTACCAAAATCCCAGGATTTGCAGATGTCACCGTCACAGGGGATGCAAATAACGAGGGTCAAGTTTTTAACATTGAACGGCTCAACAATCAACGGGTAGCATATGTTAGTGCCAATTTGGGTCAAGATTTAACTTTGGGTGATGCTACAGACAAAATTATTGGGGAAGCCAAAGGAGTATTACCTGCTGATGTCACTTTAGACCTAGGAGGAGATTCTGCCCGTCAAAGTGAAGTTTTTGGTAGTTTCGCTTCAACTTTGGTTTTATCGGCAGTGTGTATCATTGTCGTGTTGATTTTACTGTTCAAAAGTTGGGTAGATCCAGTAGTGATTGGTGCTTCCTTACCCTTAGCGTTGGTGGGAGCAATGCTAGCATTACTTTTTACCAAGAGTGACTTCGGGATGATTTCGCTAATTGGCTTTGTGTTCTTGCTGGGACTAGCCAATAAAAACGCCATCTTGCTGGTAGATTACATTAGTCAGCTACGCAAAGCAGGTTTAGAACGCACAGAAGCCATCCTGCAAGCGGGGCCAGTGAGACTCAGACCGATTATGATGACTACCTTTTCCACCATTTTAGGGATGCTACCGATCGCCTTGGGTTTTGGTGCAGGTTCAGAATTGCGATCGCCTATGGCTGTAGCTATTGCTGGCGGTTTGGTGACTTCTACTATCCTCAGCTTGATTGTCGTCCCAGTAGTCTACGCGATTTTAGATGATTGGTTTCCCCGGTTTAAGAAGGTGAAAAAATAGCAGCTTTTAGGGTGCGTCAAATTTTTCAATTCACCATCTAATTTTTTAATTGACTTTTTGACGCACCGACTTAATCCTAATTCAAAATTAATTTATTTCTTTAACGTAAAATCCTTATTAACAGAGGCATTTTCTATTTGGTTACGAAATATATCAAGCATTGCTATAACTTCTGTGTGTAATTGTATATATTCTTCTCTATCAATTAACAAATAGTTACCATGTGCAATTTCATTTCTTGTCTTTAAAAGCTTCTCATCTATTAATTTTGACTTAGTAGAATAAGGTGAAAAATCTATTCCCAGAATATGAGTGATTTCTTTTAATATTTCAGAAGAAAGATTTGATGCAGTAGATATTGCTTCTTGGGGTAAAGAACATTTGGTATCTAATTTAGAAACAAAGAAGTCACAAACAGGTATATATAATGATGGTTTATTAGTCTCTTTAGCCTCTTTGAGTTTTTCTTTCATTGCCAAAGCTAGAAAATTACTAGCAAGCTGATCATAGCGAAGTTTTTGCAGAGCAACGTGTTCTAGATAAGAGTTTGATGCTAACTTAACAAAACCTTCCCAATGAGCATAAAGAATACATACTCCACTGCGAATTAATGCGTTATGCCTTTGAGTAGAAACATTTTTAAATTCTATCAAGGACTTAACTTCTGAAAGTTCCTTTTTTCGCCAAGCAAGATCATCTGCAAGCCTATCGCTTAGTTGTTCAGCTGTTCGGACTTTCATACAGGAGAAAATACTCCTCTACCCAGTGGAATAAGATAGGGTAAACGTCTTGCAGCATTCACACCTGCACCAGACCACTTTTTATAAATTGTATCTGACCAAATACTTTTTATCAGCTCACATATTTGGTCAGTTGGAGATAGATTTTCGTAGTTGTATCCAATTCCTAATGCTACTACCTCAAATGCAGATAATAGAAAACCACCCAGAAATCTGTCCTGTTCAGATTTATACCTTTTGAAACTATCATCTCCTGTAGTTTCATTCAAGACATCAAATGTTTTCTTAAACGCTGTTTCTATATGGCTATAATCTAATTCTTGCTCAAGAGCCATTTTCCTCATTTCTTCTGTTAGAAAAACACTAACATCATCACCCAATTTTTTAATATCTTCCTCATCTTTATCAAATAGAAGGATAAAGCGTAATACTAATTCCATATCATATTGTTCTTCGTAAAGCCTATCACTCAAAGCAATACAGTTTTTGAATGGTTCATAATTTGCAAGTGACCGCATCAATTCATATAGTTTTTTATTTAACATCAAAAGTACACAATTTCTCACTTCTTGAGGCGTAGCAACTGATCCTCCTGTATTCAGTCGCTGGAATAGCTCATATTTAATCATTGCATCGCTTTCTTTCTCAACAATATTGACTGTGATTTTTGCTCGCTTAATCAATAAACGCTGTGCCTGAGTCAAAGAATTTTCAGCATCATTTGCATCATCCCACTTTTTACCTTTTAAAGAAGGTAAGTATGTCGTTTTTTGTAAAGTAACTGGATGTGTATCTCCTTCTTCGTTTTCCTTCTTTAAAATACCTATAAATTCATATATAGTTGATAGTCTTTGAACTCCATCTACAACATCCCAAACACCATCATCTCTTTGACTGACAAAAATTGATGGAATTGGTATACCTAAAAGAATTGATTCTATAAAAGTCGATTTTTGATGGTTTGACCAACGAAAGAATCTTTGGAATTCTGGATGAATATCAATTTCATTACTCTGATAAAGGCTGATCAATTCGCCAATTGACATTGAGTAGTCATCTGTCCGAATTTCTTGCCTTGTTTTGTCAATTTCTTCTTGGAGTGGCATAATTAAGAATGATATAAACGCTAATATATATAACTATGTTTCTATGATAATTATATTAAATATTATATCCTTAAATAATTATTGTCAGCCGAAAAAATTAAGCAACTTTGCCGCATACACGGATAATAAAATATTGAGGAGTAAGGGGTCATTGAATGCAAGTATTTGTCACAGGGGGAACTGGTTTTATTGGCTCTCATGTGGTGCGCTTGTTACTGCAACAGGGATACCAAGTGAAAGCATTGGTACGCCCTACCAGTAACTTGGGCAACCTCCGAGGGTTAAATGTAGAAATTGTCAAGGGGAATCTCAATTATCCAGAATTGTGGCAGCAGATGCTTGGTTGCAAGTATCTATTTCATGTCGCCGCCCATTATTCCCTGTGGCAAAAAGACCGCTATTTACTCTATCGTCACAACGTTGAGGGAACAGAAAATGTCTTGAATGCTGCCCAAAAAGCGGGGATTGAGCGCACTGTATATACTAGTTCCGTGGCGGCGATTGGCGTAGGTGCATCTGGTCAAGTGGTTGATGAGACTCACCAAAGCCCCGTAGAAAAGCTGGTGGGGGATTACAAAAAATCCAAGTTCCTCGCCGAACAAGTAGCTATCAAAGCTATAGCTAATGGTCAAGATATCGTAATTGTCAACCCCAGCAGTCCAATTGGGGCATTAGATATTAAACCGACACCTACAGGGGAGATTATCTTGCGCTTCTTGCGGCGACAAATGCCCGCTTACGTCAATACAGGACTCAACTTTATCGATGTGCAAGATGTAGCCTGGGGACACTTATTAGCATTGCAAAAGGGTAAAACAGGCGATCGCTATATCTTAGGTCATCAAAACCTCACCCTCAAACAACTGCTAGAACAACTGGCAGACATTACAGGCATACCAGCACCCCAACAGACTGTCCCCAATTGGCTACCTCTAGGTGTCGCCTGGATTGATGAAAAGATTCTCGCCCACCTAGGCAAATCTCCCTCAGTCCCCTTAGATGGCGTGCGGATGGCACAACAACCGATGTATTACGATGCCGCAAAAGCTGTTCAAGAATTAGGTTTACCCCAATCGCCTGTGAATGTCGCCCTTAAAGACGCTGTAGATTGGTTCGTGACCAATGGATATGTCAATTAAGGTTTGTAGTAAGGACTTTAGTCCTTATTTTGAGGACTAAAGTCCTCACTACGAACAAAAGATGCTTTGATCTATATATAGAGGAGTATTAAAACAAATGGCGATCAATCTGCAACAAGCTATAGATATTGGTAAGTATCTGGTAACTCAACGCCTTTTAGGACGCAAAAAGTTTCCTTTGGTATTGATGCTAGAACCTCTGTTTCGCTGTAATTTAGCGTGTTCTGGTTGTGGTAAGATTCAGCATCCCACGGAGATACTCAAGCAAAACTTGACTCCAGAACAGTGCTTTACTGCCGTGGAAGAGTGCGGCGCACCAGTTGTATCAATTCCTGGGGGAGAACCGCTATTACACCCCCAAATTGACGAAATTGTCAAGGGATTAGTACAACGCAAAAAGTATGTTTATTTGTGTACCAATGGTTTGTTGTTAGAAAAAAGCCTCGATAAGTTTCAGCCGTCTCCTTACTTAACTTTTAGCGTCCATCTTGATGGGATGAGGGAATGGCATGATCAATGTGTAGACCGTAAAGGTGTGTTTGATATTGCTGTTAAAGCGATCAAAGCAGCTAAAGCCAAAGGGTTTCGAGTTACTACCAACACAACTATTTTTGAAGGTTGTGACATCAAAGAAATGCAGGAGTTTTTCGACTTCTTAGAAACCCTCAAGACAGATGGGATGATGATTTCCCCTGGTTATGGCTACGAATGGGCCCCAGATCAAGACCATTTCCTCCAGCGTGAACAAACTCGCGCCTTATTTAGAGAAATCCTCACACCCTACACATCTGGTCAAAAAAACTGGAATTTCAACCACAACCCCTTATTCCTAGACTTTCTCATCGGTGAAAAGGATTATGAATGTACACCTTGGGGTAGTCCTAGTTACAGTGTTTTGGGTTGGCAAAAGCCCTGTTATCTTTTGAATGAAGGGCATTACACCACCTTTAAGGAATTGCTAGGAGAAACCGACTGGAGTCAATACGGCCGCGCTAGTGGTAATCCCAAGTGTGCTGATTGCATGGTTCACTGCGGTTATGAACCAACAGCCGCAATGGATGCTATGCAACCGCAAAATATTGCTCGTTCTCTAGGGACTGTGTTTGGAAAGTAGTGCTGAGTAGTGAGTGCTGTTAGCGGTAGCGGGGCGTTAACCCGTGCTGAGTGCTGAGTAGTGAGTGCTAAGTGCTAAGTAGTGAGTAGTCATTGTATTTTTCTCCCCCTGCTTCCCCTGCTTCCCCTGCTTCCTTTTCCCCTGTCCCCAATCCCATATACCGAGTCCCCTATCCCCTATAGTTAGTTACTTGCAGCAAAAGGCTTCCTAAAATACGTGATCTACGAGAACAGACTCAACGGGAAATTAACGCGATGCTATGAGAGAAATAGCCAAGCAAATATTCTATGAAAAAACTGCTCAAACGTATCAAAGCACTGATTAGGAAAATCTTTCAGCAGTTTTCATCCACTTCAGAACTAAGTTTGCCTCCGAGTGATCACTCACCAGAAACTCGGATTCCTCCTATTCCTCCCGTTCCATCTTTCGCTCCTCAGTGGGAGAATGGGTTGGTACTGGTTTGTTCACAGTGTACAGTAGAGCAATTTGCAGGAAGTTCTCATCGAATTAACAGAAGTATCACAGCCACAGAAGAGTTACAAAACTGGCTGAAATCTCGCCTAAAATTTGATGGCTTATGGGGAAAATATCGAGTTATCAGCACCAGTTGTTTGGGAATTTGTCCCCAGTCACGGGTTGTAGTGGTTTTGCGTAATCATTTGGTGGGACAGCAATGTTTATTTGTCGATCCTCAAAGCGATCGCGAAATTCTCTACTCCTATATCAAGCAGATGAATCAGTGATGGTATTTCAATTCGTAATTATAATAAATGTAGCCTGCGGAGGCAGGCTTGGTACTTGTAGCTGCGATTTCTAATTGTCCAGCATTTTGGCGATTCTATCTCAGGAAGCCTTAGCTTCTAAAGACTTGAGCAACTCAGTATTCACGCCAGATTCACGAGTTAGGGCAATTTTGCCAGTGCGAGCAATTTCCCTAATCCCAAACTTTTGTAGCACCTGCACGATCGCCACCATCTTACCAGGATCGCCCACAACTTCTAAAGTCAGGGAATCTTCTGCTACATCTACTACACGCGCCCGGAAAATCTGAGCTAGTTCGATGACTTCGGAACGGTTGCTGCTAGTAGCGTTCACCTTCAAAAGCATCAATTCTCGCTCTACACAAGGGGTTTCTGTAATATCCTGCACCTTGAGGACATTGACCAACTTGTATAGTTGCTTAGTGAGCTGTTCAATTACGCGATCGTCCCCAGGTACAACCATCGTAATACGGGAAACTCCCCCTTGCTCACCCGAACCAACTGCTAGGCTTTCGATATTAAAGCCGCGACGCGCAAACAAACTAGCAATGCGGGAGAGAACCCCCGCCTCATCTTCTACCAAAACTGAAAGGGTATGTTTCATCTTTGCCAACACAGACTCAGACAGCTATTGCTAACGAAAACATTAACTAATAGCTACCTTACACGTACTGCTTACTAGGTTAATAAATATAAGTCTTGTCCCTTATTTTAAACTCAATACCTGCACCTCTTCTATTCTTTTCTAGCAAAAAGTTAGGTCTACATCATACTGAAAGCATATGTTTTGGCGAGTGCATCTCTTGTTGTAGGCAGATGTGCATGGGTCACAAAATTCATATGCTGTGTATATGATTAACCCTATGTAGTTTCAGGAGGACGACATTTATGAGTTGGCTCAAAAGAATTTTTGGTATGGAAAAACCCCAAAATGCCCAAGTAAATCCCTCCTCTCAAGTACCGCAAGCGGCTACTTCCACTGCTACCCAATCAATTCCACCAGAACGTTTGGGGTTGAATGGAGAATATGACCAAAGTGGTTTAGCAAAGCGGGTAGCATTGGCATTTGACCAAGATGCACAATTAAACAGTATAGATTCCTTGTGGGTTGCTCAGACTGCTGGGACTGTAGTTTTCAAGGGCAAAGTTCCTAACCAAGAAATTCTCAACAAAATGAGGTCTGTAGCCCAGAATGTACACGGTACTACATCTGTTGATACTGCTCAAGTTACCATTGGCTAGTTTAAGAAGGTGACAGGTGACAGGTGAGCCAGCGCGGTCTTGGGGGTTTCCCCCATGAGCGACTGGCGAACCCGAAGGGTGACAGGTGACAGTGACATATATCATGTCCGCTTCATTCCTGACTAAACCCGAAAAACCCCAACCCTCTCCTTACGAGTCGTGATGAGTAAAGCCCCCGTGTTTCTAATCGGGGGAGATCAGCATTTCATGAAATTACCTCTCTAGCTTTTCTTCTCTCTGCCTCTTCTGTGTCCCTGCGATTTCTTTCTAACCAGTGGACAATACTAGTCGGTAATGCTTGCTTATTTCTACTATTTGCATCAATACAAACGTGCCGAGTAATTGCTTTAGCAACTACTACCTCAGCCAAGGTGATTTCATAAGTTATTTCAAACTTTTCTGTACCAATTTTTTGTGGCATTAAGTTAACTAATAACTTATCTCCGCAAAATATGGGGCGAAGAAAATCTACACTAGCGTGAACAATAGGGAAGGCCACCTGGGGATTAGTAAAAAAATCTTTGAGATTGATGCCTGATGTTCTGAGAGATTCTTCATAGGCTTCATGACAAATGCTCAGAATATTGGCGAAGTAGACTACACCCGCAGCATCTGTATCCTGAAAGCGAACAGTGCGATGATAACTAAAAGACATAAATAAAATTCAAAAATAAAAAATAAAAAAATAGCAGGCTTGTTGCCTGCTCCATCATTAATTTTACTGTAATGTCAATACAAATTACTTCAATGGGGAATATATATCTTTGGATGTAGGATTGAGGTAGGGACGCTGTAGATCGATGGAATGATCTTGGAAATGTTGATGAATGGCTTTCATTCTTTCTTCTACGGCATTCTTACCTTTTTGCCAAGTTTCTAATAAGGCATTAGCTAATATTTGACAACGATTCATCCCAAAACTTTCTTGTGAAGCAAATTTTTGATTTGGTTCTTCCGCAAGTCCTAATCCTGGTGCTAAAAACTTGGTGAATAGGGGAATTTCTGGCTGAAAATAAGCTTGATTTTCTTGATAAACGACTTGTAAAATTTTGTGAATTGCCTGATAGTCGCGACTTTCAAAGTAGAGTACGCCAGAATCGTAGCGTTCATAGGTACTGGGGTTGTAGAGAACTTGAAAAGTAAAAGGAATAGTATTGGTATTAAGTTGCTGGGTTAAACTGTCCATCAGTGCGATCGCGCCATCTACGGTAAAGTTGAAATAGATTCTCCCAGTGCCTAAATTTACATCAAGATTGCCTTGTTGTTCTTGTCCCACATCACTCACAGCTAGGTAATAGCCATTTTGCAAGCGATTCTTCGGCATCCAAATCGCTACTGATTCACCAACTTGAGCAGATTTTTTTCCAGCTTTGAGGTGACAATCTGGCTCGATATATAAGGTTAAACCATCTTTAATTACTGCCATACTACCATCAGGTTCTTTTCGCAGCACTTTCCAACTGGGGTCAAAATAACCTTTACCATTATTGCTAGCTTGCAGTTGTTCATAAAATTCCCAATCAATACCCACAACAGAATTAGTTGCTAAATTTTGTGGGAGTTGGTAATTACTATTACTACTATCAACTGCCAAGCTGCTTTGCAAAACCCCGTTATAATAGATACCGTAAATAAAATTACGTAATAATAAATTGAGATATTTATGTTGTAGGGTAGCCGAATTTTGCTGAAATCTATCTGCTACTTTAGTTGGTAAAGCAAAAGGCTGGTAATTAGGATGGTAGATACAAAAATTCGGCTCAATTTGGATATTAGTAGCAATATCTATTAAGGAATTTAGCATTGTTTTAGCAGAGTAATTTAGCATTAATCAATTGAAAGTTCAGACTTAACACCTACAAAGTAGAGTAATCAGATTTGATTGTTGAAACCCACCCTAAATTAATTAATTCTAACTTCGTCCTTCTATTTAGCAGCCACGCAAGCGAGTTTTTTCATAATACAGGCGAACTAGTTGTTTCTCTTTTTCTGGTTGTGGTATTGTATTCATTGTACCTATAGAACTTACAACTGCTGACTCATCAACTCCCAAAATACTGACTATAGATTGCTCAGGCTTAGTTAGAATATTTTTGGCTAATTGTAACTTATAGATATCAGAATTATCAAAGCACTTGCAATTTTTTATCCTGTCTCGAATTTGATGAATTAATGCCAATCCTGTAAATTTGATAACTCGTACCAAAAAATCACAACTATAGTCTAAAATCATGGGAAAAGTATTTAAATAAGCCTGTAATAAGGCTACTAATGATGGTTGAATATCTTCTAATGGAGTCATAGCTAATTGTAGAGATTCTTCTAACTCCAATGTTCCATCTATCACTAAACTAGAAAGCCAAACTTCTAAATAACTAGCTAACATAGTTCCCAAATCAAAGGTAGGATCTCCCCATCCACAGGCTTCCCAATCAATTAATTTTACCAAGCAGTTATCTAGCTGATTCCATCGAGAATGAATTAATACGTTATGCAAATTTAAATCGTTGTGTGTCAAGCAACAAGGATTCCATTCATAGGCTAAATCAGCAATTGCAGCTTCTAAACTCTCGTAGCGTTGATAGAGTTCATAGAATCGCTGTGACTCGCTGGGAACATGACTAAAAATCTCTGGAGTAATCGATTCTATCCCTTGGGCTGGGTTGTAAAAGCTATAGCGAAACTGTCCTTGGGGTGCAGTCGCCATAAAATCACGGTATTCCTTACCTTGGAACGTAGCGCGGTGTAGGGACGCTAATGTTGTCCCAATGGCTGTAGCAATCTCTACAGGGAAAATATTATTCTTTTGATAAAAATTACTTAAATCTAGATATTCACTGAGATAGCTACGCACCAGGATGGAGTTTTCTTCATTGAAATGTAGCACTAATGGTGCGATCGCAGAAATATTACCTAAAACGGGAAACTGCTGAAGTAACTGCTGAAAAAGCCATTCGTTAAATAATTCGTGGGAGATTCCATCAGTTTCATGCTTAAGTTCTTGCTTAACTAGGAGTTGACAATTATCTCCTAGCTTCACCACTAAATTCCGATTTTTTTTGTTAGTTTCTGGCAGTTTAAAAGTCTCGAAAGTGCTATCCACTAAGCTACACAGCCCTGCCGTGTGCAGATACTGGATAACATTGTGAGAAGATAGTGGTGATAACATATATTATTTCCTAGTTCGTAAGATTGGCGATAAATCTTTGAATTTTAGGCTTATTTTGGCTTTAGAAATTGAGGTAGATAACAACAATTATTTATATATCAATGCCTTTTTAATCTACCTATATTAATATCTCATCTCTTTGATTCAAACCTGCCAATATGGCAAAAATTACCTTTATTTTTACTTTAATTTTTTCTTTTTTCCCTACTAAATCTTTATACGTTATGTTCCTATTCTCTCAAAATAAATAGATGTCATTCAATTGATATTTTTAATCAAATATCATTGAGTTTCTATGATTTTTAACCATAAATATATTTGAATTTTATTAAAAATAATACGCTACCAGCTAAGTAAGTAACACTCAAAAATAAAACCTATTTAAGGCTTGTAATCTTTGCCTACAGGTAACTAATGATTTATCTAATACCCAAATTATAGTTTTACAATAGCTTTAATAGTGTATTATCTTTTACATAAATATTGGTTTATAAATAATAATTAATGATGGAGTTTTAAATTTATGCCTTTCGTGTGATTTAATCAGTATCTAGAACAAAAACTGTCTCACGATAGATGTAAGTAAATGTTATGAGTTTCTCCACTAGAGATTATTTTGGTTTTTCATATGTCATTTTGATTGTGCAGTAGACAGATCAAGCATGACCTCTCTAATACTTGGTTTATATTACGTATTATTTTTAACGTAAATTTGCTATACGCGTAAAATTAAGGTGATTACTCATAAAGAAGGCTACTTAGTATCTCAGAGATACTCAATGCCATGAATATGACACAGGGTATTATTTTTATTTATCATCACGAAGTTTAACAAACCGGATATTTATGTAATTTTTGGGCATGGGGAGTTAAATCAGTGAACAGTTACCAGTCCTTGATAACTGTTCACTGATTCTTAGCGAAGCGGCGAGTAATGACGGGATGGAGTTTTCCGCCAAATTTCACAAAAAAATCTTTTCTAGCTTTTGTTCTGGTGTAGAGTAATATAAATGTACTATTAAGAGGTGAACAATTGCTACCCAACAGTAAAAAGCTGCCTTATCATGATTGTCAGTGCCAGCATACCTAAAATAGTCATTAATCCAGCTGGCATGAATTTGCGTGTTTTAGCCAATCTTAAAGCAAAGAAAATGACTAAAGCAGCAGTGATGCAAGTTGCTAAAATCAAAGCCCAGGCTTGTCCTTGGAGTTGCAAGTAAGCGGCAAAAACTAATAGTGAACCGCTAATTATACCACTGAGGAGGGAAACTTGACTATTCGCCTGAAAGTAGCCAATAATGCCACCAACAATCGCTAACATACCATAGGCGATCGCAGCAATTATACTTAAATTCATGGTTAAACCCTATGTAGATTTTGATTTTGCTACCAAGCCCAGCAGACAATTAACCATAAGCTACATTACCCCTGTTGATTGACGGATAATCCAGCCATGCAAACGGCCAGCAGTTCTTCCTATGCCCAAGTTCAACTTCTCCAACGCCAAGCAGCGTCACTTTTACTTTATCAATCTGTCCTCCAAGACGAAGTAGGCATTGCCTTTTTAGAATTGCTGCAAGCCATCCGCTACAGTGATGCTGATGGCTGTCGTTGTTTGCAAGCTTACGGCGGTTACTTTCACGCCTTAGCCGATAAACAGCAAACTTGGGAAGACTACCTCATTACCCAAATTCTCATGGCGGAAAATCCCTTCACGAGACTTGCCCAACAGCGAGACTTTCAAGATTTACCCCCAGCTTTAGTAGCAGCAGCCCAGCATGATTTACAACTCTTACAAAGCCTTTATGAATGTAGCAGTGCTATTTTGAGTGAATGGGTGCAAAGTGTAGCACATTTAGCGGTGTCTCCTGTGGTGTGGTACGTCGAACCAGATGACACAGCTATACAAGCAGGATTAACATTTTCTCTGCACCATTCAGAACACTGGGCAAATGTAGTAGAAGATGTAGCAAATTACTATCGGCAATTTGGTACAGGGTTATTTGCCCAATATCGGGGATTACGCTGGCAAACTGGGCAACTTATCGGGATACCTTACCCTGACACAGTGAAGCTGAGTCATCTTGTCGGGTATGAGTCTCAAAGAGATGCCTTGATTAAAAATACAGAGTTTTTGTTAGCGGGTGAAGTGGCACTGCACGTATTACTTTATGGTAGTCGCGGCGCAGGCAAATCTTCCTTAGTCAAGGCTTTATTAAATGAATATACCCACCGCCATCTTCGTTTACTAGAAGTGGCAAAATCGGATTTGCAGGATCTACCAAATATTGTAGAACAGTTGCGAGGCTTGCCACAGAAATTTATTATCTTTGTCGATGATTTATCCTTTGAAGAAGATGATGATGCTTTTAAAGCCTTAAAAGTGGTTTTAGAAGGAAACTTAACTGCCAGACCACAGAATGTAGTTGTATATGCTACTTCTAATCGTCGCCATTTGATTCGGGAATTTTTTGGCGATAGACCGACCCCCAAAGATAACAACGAAATCCATGCTTGGGATACGATGCAGGAGAAACTTTCGTTTAGCGATCGCTTTGGTTTAACTTTAACCTTTGAGTCCGCCGATCAAAAGACATATTTACAAATTGTGCAACATCTCGCATCACAAGCTGAAATTAACATCAACCAGCAAGATTTAGAATTTCAAGCCTTACAATGGGCTACACGTCATAATGGACGGTCTGGAAGGACAGCACAGCAATTCATTAATTATTTAAAAGCAGAGTTATCACTATTTGGAGAAAATAACAATAAATTAGACATCAAATCATAAAAACAAAGGAATTACGTTAGCATAGCGTGGCATAACCCATGAAAAATTGCCGAACTTAGTAAATTAGCACAATAAAACCAAACTAACTAATATATGAATAAAAATAAACTAAGTACAGCATTTCATCAACTCGTAGCGAATTCTCTGCGTACCTGCCCGACCCTCTGCGTTTAAATTTCCCCCCTCAATTGGCAAAGCTGTACTAATCTAAAAACCTCCTGTCTCCTGTCCTCTGCCTTATGCCTCAAAAATCAGCAATATGCAGCCAGTCATGTTCAGTAATCGATTTATCTTAGGCATAGTTGCCTTTAGTGTCAGTTTTGGTCTTAGTCTAGTCCCCAAATGGGATTTTAACCAAGCTTTCTTCACTGGAGTAATCACCGTAGTTGCTACCTATTCAGCAGCCTTGTTCGTAGATAGGCGGCGGAGAACTCATGAACTCCTGATTTTATCCTCCCTCCGCAAACGTATTAAAGAAAGGGAAGGACTAAAATCTCGCGTAGTTAGAGAAATTGAGCAAATAGAAGCTCATCGTAATTTACTTTATAACGAAACCAAACAACTACAAAATCACATCCTCGAATGTCGTAATCAAAGAGATAGTTTACATAGAGAACTCGGAAACTTTGCCTCACAAAAAAAACAATTAGAATCCGAAGTTAGCAATCTAAAAACTGAACTTTACGACTTAGAACAAAATCAAGCAGAATTACATAACTTTTTATCTGCCCTGACATCAGAAAAACGTCGCCTCGAATTGCATTACAATACTTCCCATGCAGAAATTAACCAATTGCAAACCCGTATATATGAATTAAAACAAGAACAAAAAGAAATAGAAAGTAATTTAACTCTTCTAGGTAGGATTAAACCTCAATTAGAAGAAAAGCTTTACGAATTGCGACTAGAAATTCAAAACTTAGAAGCTGAAAAAAATCAACAAAATCAAATACTACTAGAGACAGCACATGAAAAAGATGATGTAACAGCCACAATAAATTCCTTACAAACTCAAAAATCACAACAACAAGAACATTTACAGCAATTAAAAAATGAAATTTCTGTATTACAACAAGAACGTGACCTATTACAAAACCAAGTTTGGGAACTACTCCAGCAAGTAGGAACATTTAATCAAGAACCTTTATCTGAAAACTCACAAGTTGAAGATATTGAAGTATTTCCTTTTGCCGACTTAATAGAAACAGTAGAATCTGATATTCTACCTGAAACATGGGATAGATTTTTAAATCAATTACCAGGACATGAATTTCAGGTATTAAAAGCCATAGTAGAGCAAGAGAATCCTCATCCAACTATTAAAAAAATTTCCGAAGCTAACATTACTATGCCTAATATATTAATTGACTCTATCAATGAACGTGCTAGTGATATTATAGGTGAATTAATCATTGAAACAACTTTAGATAAACCAGCAATTTATCCAGAGCATATTAGTAATATCAGACAAATGATTGCCTTATATGAAAACCTTATGACTAGACACGCCTCATCAAATTAAAATATTCTCATACGTTGTAAAATAATCATTATTATAGGCATATCTGTTGACCTCTGCATTGACATCAAGTAAAGTAAAATACATGGCAAAGCTCAAACTCTCGAAAAAAACTTCAACTGCTTTAATCAATTCCCTAGGTGCAGGAGTAGTTCCCAGGATAGGAGTTGAACAGATAGCAGTTGGTCGAGAAAAAGAACTTAAAAGCCTATTACAAAATCTTGATGATATTGCCGAAGGTGTCGCCGCATTTCGTTTTATAATTGGCAACTATGGTTCTGGTAAAAGCTTCATGCTGCAAATGATTCGTAACCGTGCTATTGAGCAGGGTTTTGTTGTAGCTGACGCTGATTTATCTTCAGAACGTCGCCTAGCAGGAAGCAATAGTGAAGGCTTGGCTACCTATCGAGAATTAATGAGTCACCTTTCTACCAAAACTCGTCCTGATGGTGGCGCATTGGTTTCAATTTTAGAAGGATGGATTAATAAAATTCAACAAGAAGTAGTTAAAGAAACTGATTTACGTCCCCATGATGAAGGTTTTGATGACAAAATTGAAGCGAAAATTAGGGAAGTTGTCCAATATATAGAAGACCTAGTTCATGGTTTTGATTTTGGTACTGTAATTATTACTTATTGGCGTGGTTATCGTTTAGATAATGATGACTTAAAAAATGCTGCCTTACGTTGGTTGAGGGGAGAATTTAATACCAAAACTGAAGCCAAAGCCGCATTAGGGGTGCGCGTTATTATTGATGATGATAGTTGGTATGACTACATCAAACTTTTAGCTAAATTTATCGCGGAAATTGGCTATAAAGGATTATTAATTTTAATTGATGAAGCCGTCAATATTTACCAAATCTCAACTACAGTCACTCGTGAGAAGAACTATAACAGACTGCTGGCAATGTTTAATGACACGATGCAATGTAAAGCAGAACATTTAGGTATTTTCATTGGTGGGACAACCAAATTTTTAGAAGACCCCAACCGAGGACTATTTGCAGACCAAGCTTGGCGCAGACGCACCAAAGAAAGCCGTTTTGCTATCCAAGCTGATGTGCAAGAATTTTTAGGGCCGGTTATCCGACTTAACCCTTTGAGTGAAGCAGAAATTCTCACACTTTTGCAACGTTTAACAGAGATTCATGCTACTCATTTTAGTTATGACAAGACTTTGAATGGTCGGGAATTAAAAGAATTTGTCGGAGAAATAGTCAACCGCTTGGGTGCGGAAGCATTACTCACACCAGGAGAAATCATCCGAGATTTTATTAGTGTGTTGAATATCTTACATCACAACCCAAACATTCAGTTTGGTGAATTAATTCATGGTGCTAAATTTAAGCCTACTGCTGTGGGCAAAAATACAGCTTTGGATGAAGATAATGCAGCCGAATTTAGTTTGTAGTCAAGACTTTAGTCCTGAGATTTTATTTTTAAACGCAGAGAAGCGCGGAGGTTCACGCAAAGTAACGCGGAGGTTTGGAATCTTCCCCACTATCAAAGAACAAATATGAGTGATGCTTTTAACCGACTTGCACCCTTTATTCAAGAATATATTTATCATCACAACTGGACGGAATTAAGACCAGTTCAAACAGCCGCTTGTGAAGTGATATTTGACACTGATGCTCATTTATTAATTGCTGCTGCTACAGCTGCGGGGAAAACAGAAGCAGCATTTTTACCTGTCTTAACTGTTTTACATGATAACCCTAGTAAAACTATAGGTGCATTATATATTGGCCCTATCAAAGCTTTAATTAATGACCAGTTTGAACGTCTCAACGACTTACTAAAATCAGTCGATATTCCTGTTTACCATTGGCATGGTGATGTTGCTCAAAGTCGCAAAAATAAGCTACTACAAAATCCTCAAGGTATATTGCAAATTACGCCAGAATCTTTAGAAAGTTTATTAGTAAATAAACACAAAGACCTAGTACGCTTATTTGGTGATTTAAGGTTTGTTGTCATTGATGAAATTCACGCTTTTATGGGTACTGAACGCGGTTGTCAGATTATCTGTCAATTGCAGCGTTTGGTAAATTTAACGCAAGCACAACCTCGTCGCATTGGTTTATCAGCAACTCTGGGTGATTACTCAATGGCTGAAGATTGGTTGCGTTCTGGAACTGATAAACAAGTCATTACCCCTAAAGTTGAAGCAGGAAAACGCCAAATTAAACTAGCGGTAGAACATTTTTATGTTGCTAAACATGATGAATTAGCAGCAACAGACTATGAGCAATATATTTTTAATTTGAGTCAATCTCGTAAATGTTTAATCTTTGCCAATAATCGCACCCAAACGGAATCGATTATTGCATCTTTGCGCCAAATTGCTACTATTCAATCACTACCAGATATCTATCATGTACATCATGGTAGTATATCTGCTAGTTTACGCCAAGTGGCAGAAAATGCCATGCGCGAGCCTCATAACCCGGCTGTAACTGCTGCTACTCTCACCTTAGAATTAGGTATAGATATTGGTAATTTAGAGCGAGTTATTCAGTTAGAATCACCTCTTTCGGTAGCGAGTTTTTTACAACGTTTGGGACGCGCAGGAAGAAGAGGCGAAGCTGCTGATATGCGTTTTGTCTGTGGTGAAGATGAAGTGTTACCAGAAGCATCTTTACCAGAGCAAATTCCTTGGCAACTTTTACAGTGTATCGCTATTATTCAACTTTATTTAGAAGAACGTTGGATTGAAACAATTAAGCCAATTCAATATCCTTTGAGTTTGCTGTATCACCAAACAATGAGTATTTTGGTAGCCGCAGAGGCAATTTCCCCGGCTGCGCTGGCTAAACAGGTTTTAAATCTGCCACCATTTGCTGCTATTTCTCAGGAAGATTATAAATTATTGTTGCGCTATTTAATTGATATCGGTCACATTCAACGGACTGAACAAGGTAAATTAATTTTGGGTGTATCGTCCGAAAAAATAGTAGGTAAATTTCAGTTTTATGCTGTCTTTGCTGATAACCAGGAATATACTGTTAAGCAAGGGACTACAGCCATTGGTAGTATTATTATGCCGCCTCCAGTTGGTAATCAATTTGCGTTGGCTGGGAGAACTTGGGAAGTATTAGAAGTTGATTTCAGAAAAAAAAATATTTTGGTTAAGCAAGTAGATGGTAAAGCTACAATTTACTGGCGTGGTGGTGGTGGTACGATTCATACTAAAGTTCTGCAAAGAATGCGGCAGGTTTTACTAGAGGATTTAGAATATAGCTATTTGCAGAACAATGCACGTCAACGTTTACAGACAGTCCGAAAGTTAGTGCAGAAAGCTGGATTAGATAAGCAGAATATTTTGCAAGTAGAAAAAGGTAAATGCTGTATTTTTCCTTGGATGGGAACTGTTGCTTATCGTACTTTAGTCAGATTAATTAATACCTTTTGTCGGGAATCTTTGGAAATTAGTAGTATTGGTGGGGTTAATCCCTATTATGTGACGCTAAAATTAGGTAAAAATAAGTTTAAAGATGTTAGCCAAGAAATTGTTTCTTTGTGTGAGCAAAGAATTATTCCAGAGGCTTTAGTTAGTTCGGCGGAAGCACCGGAAATGCAAAAGTATGATGAATTTATTCCTCATCCACTTTTACGAAAAGCTTTTGTTTATGATTATTTAGATATGGAGGAAGTTAAGCAGCAAGTAGCGCGGTGGGAAGGAATTTAAAATTTAAAATAACAGGGAGTAGCCAAAATGTCTGGTTTGATATTTAAACGCAGAGAGGTGCGGAGGTTCACGCAAAGGAGCGCGGAGTTTTTATCAGAGCTATTTGTGTTTTATTTTGAACCAATTGGGATGTTGCCAGAATAAAAAGGTTTTGGTTATTTTGAATATTTTACAAAACCGTTATCGGTTAGTTAATTTAATTAGTCGAGGGGGATTTTGTGAAAGCTACTTTGCTGTAGATGAAGGTAAATCTCCGCCTGTTGTTTGTGTAGTACAAAAACTATATTGTGACAATCAAAGATTAGACAGCTTTGAACAAAAAGCATGGTTAATTAAGGAAATAGGAAAACATTTACAAATTCCAGCTTTATTGGCATATTTCCAAGAGAATGATCACTTTTATTTAGTACAAGAATTTATTGTAGGCTCGAATTTAGCTCAGATAGCAGATGCAGAAGGTGCTTTTAATGAAACTCAAATTTGGCAACTTTTAGTGGATATATTACCAGTTCTGAAATTTATTAGCGATCGCCATCTGATTCACTGTGACATAAAACCCCACAATATTATCCGTACTAATTCAGGAAATTTGGTATTAGTCGATTTCGGTAATGCTCAAATCGCCTCAGATATTAACCAGCTAACTACTAACACCATTACTGGTAATCCAGAATACGCTGCACCAGAACAAATCATAGGTAAAGCAGTATTTGCTAGTGACCTTTATAGCTTGGGTGTAACTTGTATTTATTTACTTACCCAGATTTCACCCTTTGATTTGTTTGACATTGCCAATGTAGTTTGGGTGTGGCGACAGTATCTTACTACTAGGATAAGCGATCGCCTAGGTAATATACTTGACAAATTACTCCAAAAAGCCATTACTCAACGCTACCAATCCGCCGATGCAGTTATGGTGACAATGGGTATCGCCAATACATCTACATATTCTCGCGGCGATTTAAAATCCCCTAATCCGTGGCAATGCACCCATACTTTTACAGAAACTACTAGTATTAATGCCCTCGCCATCAGTCCTGACGGCAAAATCTTAGCTAGCGGTGGCGAAAATAAAATGATCAAATTATGGGAATTAGAGACGACAACAGTAATTAATACCTTATCAGGACATTCCCAAGGTGTGACATCGGTTGCTTTCAGTCCCAACGGTCAAATTTTAGCCACAGCTAGCGATGATAAAACTGTGAAATTGTGGCATATCCCAACATCTACAGAAATTTACGCCTTAGTTGAACACTCACACGCCGTCAAATCAGTAGCGTTTAGTTCCGATGGGCAAATCCTCGCTAGTGGGAGTTGGGACAAACAAATCAGACTTTGGGATGTTGAGACCGGTGCAGAGATTTTTTCCCTCCAAGGACATCAATTACAGGTGAGTGCAGTCGCCTTTAGTCCAGACGGACAACTTTTAGCCAGTGCTAGCTTTGATAGAACAATTCGCCTTTGGCAATTGAAAAACCGCCAGTGCTATGACTTGTTAGAAACAATCTCAGGTCATACACGGGCGGTTTTAGCGATCGCCTTTAGCCCAGATGGTAAAATTCTGGCTACAGGCAGCGATGATAACACCATTAAATTTTGGGATGTCAACACTTGTCAGCTAATTGGCACACTCTTAGGCCATTCCTGGGCAGTAGTGGCAGTAGCTTTCACCGCCGATAGCAAAACGCTCATTAGTGCCAGTTGGGACAAAACCATCAAGCTTTGGCAAGTCAGCACAACACAAGAGATAACAACCCTTCTTGGTCATGTAGACTCAGTAACCACTCTTGCTGTCAGCCAAGTTGCACAACTAATTGCTAGTGGCAGCCGGGACAAAACCATCAAATTGTGGCAAT
Source organism: Anabaena sp. CCY 9402-a (assembly GCF_963920945.1). Classification (NCBI taxonomy): domain Bacteria; kingdom Bacillati; phylum Cyanobacteriota; class Cyanophyceae; order Nostocales; family Nostocaceae; genus Anabaena; species Anabaena sp. CCY 9402-a. The sequence continues at coordinate 18,234 of NZ_CAWUDL010000032.1, read as the reverse complement.
TTAGTTCTGTTAGCGGTAGCGCGGCGTTTAGCCGGTGCTGAGTAGTGAGTAGTCAGTAGTGATTGGGTGGGTGGAGAATTGGGACATATAAAAGTTTCCCCCTTGTCTCCAATCCCCAATCCCCAGTCCCCAGTACCTCAATCAAGCACTACCAGTGAAGGCAACTTCAGGGAATTTTAACTGTGCTTCTGCCATCGGACGGTTTCTACCTTCCTCTTGCCAGTAGTTAATCACTTCTGTTGCCTTATTGAGCAACTCGACGCGATCTATATCGGTAATCCAGTGCTTGGATTCGAGTTCTTTCTTTAACTCTTCCCAGGCATCATTCCTAGGCCAGAAGAAATACTTAGTCAAAGGACTTGTACCTTTGCCGACAACTTGATCAACTGCCAGGGCAACGTTCTCGTCTAGCCAAAGGATTTTCAAAATGAACTTGGACAATTACACCTCCGGGGAATATCCGGCTATGACTTACTAAGTTTGCGATCGCTTATTTTAACGCAATACTTACCAATTCACCAAATAGTAATTCTTAATCAGAAATTGACTTATTTTCAATCATGACTCAATTTAAAATTTAATAGCTAAAAATTTCACTTCCCCCATCCCATGACTGCAAAACCCTCAACAAAAGCGATCGTTGTATTTGATATTGACGGTGTGGTGCGTGATGTTGGCAATTCCTATCGTCGCGCACTGGCAGATACGGTAGAGTATTTTACTGACAACACCTATCGCCCTACATCCCTAGAAATTGACCAACTCAAGTCAGAAGGTATCTGGAATAACGATTGGGAAGCATCCCAAGAATTTATTTATCGCTACTTTGCTAGTCAAGGAACGCCTCGTGAACAATTACAACTTAACTACGAAACTATAGTTACCTTTTTTCAATCCCGTTATCGTGGTCTAGATCCCCAAAACTGGACAGGATACATCTGTGATGAACCTTTATTATTACAACCTAGCTATTTAGAACATCTGACACAAGCGGATATTGCTTGGGGCTTTTTTAGTGGTGCTACTCGTGCTTCTGCTACCTATGTTTTAGAAAAACGTCTTGGCTTACAGTCTCCAGTGTTGATTGCAATGGAGGATGCACCCGGTAAACCAGATCCTACCGGGCTGTTTGCCACGCTCAATCATTTGGAAAATGGCTTAGAAACCACATCGACTGTGATCTACGTAGGTGATACGGTGGCCGATATGTACACCGTTGGTAAAGCCAGAGAACTCCAACCGCACCGTACTTGGATTGGTGTAGGTATCTTACCGCCTCATGTGCAAGAAACAGCAACTCGTTGTGAAGCTTATGCACAGACACTAGTAACAGCAGGTGCAGCAGTGGTTTTAAGTAATGTTGAGCAATTAATTCCAGACACAATTGCGGAATTATTGATCAATAGTCATTAGTCATTAGGGATTGGGGGATGGATCACCATTTTCCCTTTCACCTGATGATTGTAGCGATGACCGACCGTCGGTCGGAGACCATCTCTACGAGAGGCTTCGCCAACGCAGTTTACCAACAATCACTAGCTAACTAATTTACAGTCTTTATACTTGTTAAGTGAAATTGCTTAGAAAGGATTAATCATAAAAATGCTCATAACCTAATCTTTAAAAGAAAATAACCGAATAATTGCAATATTATTATTTTTACCAAGTTAGTATAATAAATAACTGAAATCGCTTTAACTGGTTAATTCGCTCCAGACTAATTTGTGGCGAAAGATAACCAGCTAACTATCAAATATTATCAAGTATCTATGTATCTGAGTCAAACGCTTTACCTATATTCCTTCTTAGCCCATTGGAAATTTCTCAAAAAAAGTTATACCGCCAAAATCATGTCGGTAGCTTTTTTGGGTACTCACATACCGCTATTGTCATTGCTGTTCAGTTTTGTCATCTCCAATTCCTATTCTTGGGAGATGATAATTCGAGTTTTAGTTATCGCTTTGATAGCAACTTTGGTAGGTACGGCAGCTACACTTTATGCACTACATTACCTCCTTGCTCCTGTCAATTTGACATCAAAAGCATTGCAAGACTATCTCAACACCAAAACCCTGCCTCAGTTGCCTACAGAATTTGCAGACGAAGCAGGTACACTCATGGCAGATACCTCGCACACCCTACACAAATTAGATGAATTAATTGACCAAATCAGCCATTATGACAAAGTGACGGGATTACCTAATCGGGAACTATTCATTAATCGCCTCCAGCAAAGTATCTGTCCACAGAATAGCGACAAAGTGATCGCTGTGATAGTTTTGGGTATTGATGATTTTACAGGGGTGAGTCATGCCCTCGAACCTGAGCAATCAAGTTTATTATTAAGAGCAGTAGCAATGCGGTTGGATAATTGCATCCTTGCAACTGATATCCTGGCTCATTTGAATGGCGATGAATTTGCGATCGCACGCACAGACATACCATCATTAGAAAGTTTAATCAAACTCTCCCAGTTGCTGCTGAGTACCTTAGCTAAACCCTTCACTGTTCAAGATATCCAAATTCATATCACAGCTAGCGTCGGTATCACTATGAATAGTTTTGATCACGATGTTGATCAACTCTTGCAACAGGCTCATATAGCCCTGTATCAATCTAAGCTACAAGGCCGTAGTCAATCACAGTTTTATTCCCCAGAAATTAATGCCCAATTGCAGGAGAGGTTGGCATTAGAAAATGAATTACGTGGGGCTTTAGAACGCAACGAAATCATAGTTTATTACCAACCCTTAATAGATTTACCCAGTGGAGAAATAAAAGCCGTTGAAGCATTAGTTCGCTGGCAACATCCTACAAGGGGTTTAGTATCACCCGCCCAATTTATCCCCATCGCAGAAGCCAATGGTTTAATTATCGAGATTGGTGAATGGGTATTGCGGACTGCTTGCGCTCAAAATCTCGCGTGGCAACGTGCCGGACTTCCTCCTCTTCGGATGTCGGTAAACCTCTCTGCACGACAGTTTGAACAAGCAGATTTGGTAAAAGTAGTTAACCAAATTCTCCAAGAAACTGATCTACACCCATCTTACCTAGAATTGGAGGTGACAGAAAGTTTTTTGATGACTGACGTACAGCGTTCCGTAAAAACCTTAAAACAATTACGAGAATTAGGGGTCTGGCTAGCCCTAGATGATTTTGGAACTGGTTATTCTTCACTCAACTATCTCAAACAATTTCCTGTGAACATGATCAAAATTGACCGTTCTTTTGTGCAGGATGTCGTCTCTAATACTGACAGTGCCGCCGTTACTGATGCGATTATTGCTTTAGCCAAAATTCTCCATTTGAAAATCACAGCTGAGGGTGTAGAAACTGAAGAACAGCTTGATTATTTGCAAAAGCGGGGGTGTCATGAAGGTCAAGGTTTTTACTTTAGTCGTCCTGTTCCGGTTGAGCAAATTACAGAAATGTTGGAGCAAAGTTATCAGCTAGTAGCAGCATAGGATAATGGTATAGGGATGTGACATCCTCTCCCGCTATAGCCGTAAGGGTATAGCGGTTAAGTTTATTTATGTTAAATAAATTTATGTGTTGTAACAATATATAATAATCGTTTGCAGCCTTTAGCCTATCTCAATAAAGATGCAGTCACACATTGTACCAAACAATAGTTTCCAATTTATTGATGAAATCCTTAATCAACATAATGTGAAGCTTTTAAGTCTTGATCCTCACAAAAAGATAATCACTAGCTTTGTAGAAATAGAATTATTAATTAGAGAAAATATTACAGATAATCAATTAATTAACAATCTGCAAAATACTTTAGAAAGTATAGTTAAATCTCAATTGCAAAATTTCCCGGAGAATATCTTTTGGGATTTTGATTTTATGGTTAGTAGTATGTTGTATCAGGCATTAAATACAGAAGATGATGCGGTTGATTTCCTAGGAAATTTTGCTAATAAAATGGTATTACTGACCGAGTTATTTGGAATTAATAGTGAAATCCGTTTTCGCTATGTACATGATTTTATCTATGGTTTTGAATGGGCAAAGTGGGTACAAAAAGACCCACAAAATCGTGCTTTTATAGAGCCTTTTAGTTTGATTTTTCTAGATTATTTACTCATGAAAACCAAGGAACTTATACAACGCATTCATCGTGGTAAATCTCAATCTTATAAGTTGTGTGATAACGGTTTTCGGAATCCTTTTACATTTTCCCGCGAACCAGAAGATGAATATCGTTTGTTAACTCATCTAGCTCAAGCTGAACTTATCCCTGTAGCTGCTTGGGATTGGAATGCTTCTCCTATTTGGAACAAACCTTTTCAGGAAAGACGTGAACAATTAGCATTAGAGTTGAATATTCAACCCCAAAAACATTAATGAAAATTGCTGATTTAATTACTTGGTTTGAAGCATGGGCTAATCCTGCTTGGTGCGAAAGCTGGGATAATTGTGGCTGGCAGATTGAGCCTGGTGTCTTACAAGAGTCGGCGAGAGTTTTGGTATGTTTAACACCAACTTTGGCGGTAATGGAAGAAGCGATCGCCTTAAATGCTAATCTAATTTTTGCCCATCATCCTTTAATTTTCAGTCCCCCCAAATCTTTCCGCTCTGGCGAACCGATTACGGAGATGGCGCGATTAGCCTTCACCCACAATATCGGTATCTACACCGCCCACACCAATTTTGATCAAGTCGCCGATGGTACGGCTGACGTTTTGGCGCAAATTTTAGGATTAAAAGATGTTGCCCCTATTGTACCTACCCAAGCAGAGTTGGGTTATGGACGGGTGGGATTATTAGAACCATTTTTGACGTTACAGGAATTACTCACAGTTATTCAAAATCGCCTGACTCCTCCAGATTTAATTTTTTCCCCCAGTGCTGATTTACAGCAGGTAGTTTCTAGGGTGGCGGTGTTGGGTGGTTCGGGGGCTGGTTATATTTCGGCGGTGGTGAAAACAGGCGCACAAGCTTATCTAACTTCTGACTGCAAATTTCACCAATTTCAAGAAAGCCGCGATCGCCATCTCATTTTGATCGATGCTGGACATTATGCCACTGAACGCCCCGCCTGCGATCGCTTGGCGCAAAAATTTCAGTCTTTAAATCTCGACTGGGTGCAACTAAGTACCAAGGATGAGGATTTCCGCCAGTTTTTTCAAGCTTAACCAGAAAGCAGGAGGTAGGGGGAAAATTCAATCCCCCATCACTAACATTAATTTTTGTATTACTTATTGTGATACGGATCACACTTTCTTGTAATTAAAATCACAACGGTTTGCTGTTCTATATCAATCATCAAGAACGTAAAGTAGTCCAAACTGGAGGAGATAAACTGCGTACTCTACCAAAACACGATGATTCGCGCACTTGTTGAATCTGCTTTTCAAACTGGATATCTGAGCGTTGAATCTGAGGGCTTACTGCATCAGGTACTGGCGACTAAATGCTATCCGCCAGAAGATTTGGCAGTTCTGGCAGATTTATGTGATGCAGTGCATACAGGAAAAATTAAACGAGAGGGATCTTCTCAACTGCTGATTGAGTCTATCAATCAATACAAGTCTTGCGAATAGTGGTGAGTGTTGAGTGCTGAGTAAGGAGTAAGGAGTAGGAAAATGTCTACCCAGTCCCCAATCACCAGTCCCCAATCCCCTTTCTGTGTCAGGAAAAATTCTTAAACTCAAAACTATTAGGCTTTTGTTGTTGAAAACCGTGAAGGTCAGCAAAAGAATGAGTTAAGATCAAATACGTAGGGGTAACAGTCAAGCCGAAGCCCCAGGCTTCTCAGCAATGCCAATGATTACAAGTAGGCAAATTGAACAACCGCAATCATCGCTTGTTTTGGAGTATTTATTATTACATAATGGTAGAAAGGACTTACCAGCCCATATTCAGCAGGTGAGGACAAGTACCGAATTTTCTTACTTCTATGAAGAAGTAGACATTCGCTAAATGACCCTGAAAGAGATAGAATCTTGGTGCAGTCACTACCAGTTTATGACCCAACATTTCCCTAAATGCTCACAACTAATAGCAATTCCTTGGGTGGGTTTAACTGACACACTGATTCTGAACCATGAAACTCCCCTCCGAAGGGTTTCATTTGCTTGGGGTAAAACCCAGATTTGGAAAGGTTTAACTACGTTGTTTAAAAAGGCAGAAGCAGTACATGCTACACCGCAAGATTTATCAACTGTGTTGCGATGGGCGGGAGGTATGTGTTTTCTTGCGGGACCAGCAACGCTGGATAGAACGCGCCCGCATTCTCGACATAGAAGGCGATTTAGTGACCCTGCGCTATGAAACAGAAGAAGAAGACGAAGTTTGTTCTTGGGAAGAAATGGTTCGCCTCGAAAGCATCGGTGCTGTAACTCAAAAGTTAGCTTCAGTCCCACGCGGTAATGTAGAACCACTCATGACTGAAGATTGTCCAGAAGCCGAGCGTATCCGCAACCACTATCCTGAGTCGAATCCTGAATAAACGAGGCAGGAGGCAGGAGGCAGAAGGCAGGAGGAAAGGTAGTTTTAAAAGCTTCATTTTTCTGCAAAAACTTCTGTTTATCTGTCCCTTCCTACTTACCTAGTTCTGTATACACCCTAATCCTGAGTAAACTCTCGTACTCAGGATTAATTATTTAATGACTCATGACTATTCAACATTTGTTGTGCTTTCAAAAGCGGGGCAGTAACCCTCTAGGGTGACTCTAAAGTTATGTAAAGGAGAAGCTGGATTCCAACAGCGTTGTCCCCTTTGGTGTCGGCAAGTACCACAGCAATCGACATCGGACATAAAATAGCGATCGCTATTTTGATTCAGCAATTCTCGTTGTGTTAAGCCCTTAAATACTAATTCTTCTCCCTGCCAACGGGCTTCGATTAAACCTGTATCTGCAAACTGTCGCCAACGGGGATCGGCGGTGATGGCATCGGGTAGTGTAATGGTGATGAGTGTATCTAATTCTGTTACTTCCCCTTGATAATTTGTCTCAGGGGCGGCTGGTTGTAAAAAGGTATCCCCAATGGGCAGTTCTACGCGCGTACCAGCCAAGGGAGAATGGATGTGATAGCGGTTTTGTAATTCCTCCAAACTGGTTAAGTCGGCTAAATAAGCCGCAGAACCATGCACAAAGACAACGTGTTGGGGTCGCAAGTTATGAATTAACTGGGTAGTTCCAGGGCCATCGCTGTGCTGTGCTAGTAGATAGGTTTCGATGGTTGTGGGTGTTGGGTATTGCTTTTTAATTTTGACATCTATTTTTTCTGGCAGTAAGACGAGCCAAGACCCGGTGTTGGGTTGGCAGTATTGGCTAAAATCTGCTGTGACATCTGTAAGCACAATACAGGGAGATATTCCCACGGTGTGACGATGTTCTGACTGCAACCGCCGCACACGGGGGCGTATTCGTTCATCCCAAAATAAAGGTTGATGGCGGGCAAAGTTTTGGACTGATGGCGGTAGATGGGGTAATAGTTCCAAGTAAGCGTCGCACCCTTTAGCCACAGCACCATCAACCCAAATATCTAAATCTCTACCGGTGAAATGGTGGTGAGAGCGCAACAGCATTAACAGTTCTTGCCCCAAACCTAATGCGGGTGTGGGTAGTAGCACAGAAGAACCGTCTGCGATCGCTTGGTTGATGCGTTCAGCTAGTAGGTTTTCTTGGTTGCGGCGGTGGGGGTGACGTGATGTGCCGTAAGTGCCTTCAACAATCAGCACGTTCACATCTGAACCCCGCAATTCTTCTAACCGCAAACCTTCTACTAATCGAGAATTAGATAAGAAAAAATCTCCTGTATAGAGGAGCTTATAAGCGCGTTGGGCTGTGGTGTATGTGAGGAGAATTGCTACTGCGCCTGGCAAGTGTCCGGCGGGGAAGATTTCCGCAACTAGCCCTTTTTGTAACTCAATGGGCGATCGCAACGGCAAGGCGTGACAAAACTGTGGGACGTTTTCTTGCTCTGTCCAACTCAGAGGCAGCAATTTGCTAGTTACTTCACTGGCGTAGATGGGTAAATGAGGGAAGGCTTGATGCAGTGACAATAACCCTCTAGCGTGGTCTGGGTGAGCATGAGTGACTAATACTAAATCTGCTGGTAGCTTTGACGATTTAGTGACACTTTTTTTTAAGGATGAAATGTCTGCTAAACCACAGTCTAGTAGGATGCGGTGTGGCCCCATCCGCACCAACAAACATACACCCTCGTCATGATGCTGAACACTATAAGGAAAGCATTCTAATTCTGTTGCTGTTTCCTCTGTGTCAACGCGGGAGTATGCTGGCACATTATCCCTCATGCTTTCCTCCCCTCCCATCTCATAATCTTTGACATATCCCAAAAGCCCACTTTTCTAAGGATTTTGGTTTGTAACCTAGGGGTAAGTTTGACAATGTGCCTCTCATCCCTAAGAATATGGGTTTTTGATTGGGGAGGACACCTCTTGCAAACCCTCACTGCTTGGGAAAAGCTGATAACGAGAAGCCCTAAAGCTAGAAGCTTAGGGAACTTGCCTTTTGCTTTGAGCTATCAATGGGCAGAGCCATTGCCGTGATAGTTCTCTGAATCATAAAATCCATTTTTCGTGCCAAAAAATAGGCACGAAATGGTGAATATGACAGTTAACCCAACGATAATCAGCTTTACATCCATTGGTTTATTACCCTCTCATCAAGACTTTTTTATATTAATAGTGCGATTTAATAATCTAGCTGAATCGCTAGAAAATCTTTACTATGCTTGGTTTGATTGAGCAATAAGTAAATTTACTACCTTCAGTCTGATTGTAAAACTTTTCAGATCACCTGTCTATTAACGTAATACGCCTTTACAAAGCATTTTTGGGAATGGGGCATTGGTCATTTCTAATACTTAATTTAATTATGTATTAAATAAATTTTTATCCCACGATTTGCTGAATAAACTTAGCACTAAATCTTTTAGTCCATGAATATTTAGTATACAATCTAAAAGCCTATAAAGTATTTTTGGCATTTAAACATTTAGATGTTTAAATTTTTATAGCTAAATTAAATGTTCAAATGTTTAGATATGAAGTAAAGTCTGGAAATTATTTGCATTTAGAAAAAATGATCATTACGGTAGCGGCTTTCAAGGGTGGTGTGGGGAAGTCTACGACAGCCTTGCACTTGGCTACATATCTCCAGAAGCAAGCTGACACGCTGTTAATAGACGGTGATTTAAACCGCAGTGCTTTAGATTGGTCAAATCGGGGTTCTTTGCCATTTAAGGTGGCTGATGAGCAACAGGGGGTGAGTTTAGCGGGGCTTTATGAGCATATAGTTATTGACACCCCAGCCAGGCCAGATGCAGATGAGTTAAAAACTCTAGCTAAAGGATGCGATTTGTTAGTTATCCCGACTACACCAGATGCGATCGCACTAGCAGCAACTCTGCAAATGGTGGATTTACTGAAAAAACTTAAAACAAAGTATAAAATCCTGCTGACTATCATTCCCCCAAATCCGAATAAAGCAGGAGAAGAAGCGAGGACAACCCTATTAAATGCTGGAATACCTGTGTTTAAATCTGGAATTCGCCGTTTGGCTGTATTCCAACGTGCTGCTTTAGAGGGTGTTCCAGTTAATGATGTCAAAGATGCTTACGCCAAAATTGCTTGGCGGTGTTACTCCGAGGTAGGAAAGGAAATTTTACTGTGAATAATAAGAAGAAAGCTAGCCGTTTTGATGATTTAATTGATGCTGCTCGTAGTCGTCAACAGCGAGATCAGCCACAACCTACGCCAGATACATCTACTTCTGTTACTAAAAGCACTGACCCGGCTTATACTCGTACAACTATCTACTTACCTAAGCAACTCCATCGACAATTGAAGGCTGTTGCTGCTTCTCAGGAACGACAAATGAGTGATATTGTCGCTGAATTAGTTGAACAGTGGTTAGGGAATATGAAGAGTGAAGATACGGGCAAGTAAAAAGGTAAAAGAAAACACTATTTTAGATTTTTTTCAACCTCCATCCATTCAACTTATTACTAGCCAAAACAACCTGCGATTAATTATCGTAGACACTCAACAGGAGCAAATCGTGCAATGGATAAATTAACCCATTATCGCAATACTATCCAGGAAACTATTAAAAAATACTATGAAATGAGCAATTATCAACGCGCTAACACTACAGAAACTACAATTACCAATAGTGTTGCGTCCAGCGTAGGTGATCACCTAATTTTAGACGAACAACGCGACCAATACCTGTGGCTGCGTTGCGGCTGGGATGCCAAAAAACGAGTGCAGCACATCATTTTATATCTTCAGATTCAAAATGGTAAAATCTGGGTAGAAGAAGATAGCACTAACTTAGCAGTTGTTGATGACTTGTTAGCAGCAGGTATTCCCAAAACTGATATTATTTTAGGCTTTCATCACCCCAGTAAAAGAGCATTCACTGAATTTGCGATCGCGTAGGCGTAGATATACATTTAGATCAGATGGGGAGTGAATATTGACTAAATCACAATTGCTTCACCTTTCTCAGTAAAGCGTACTTCTTTAATTTTCCACTGGGAATTACTGGTTAGGGTTTTGCGGAGACTGCCAAATAGGGCAAACTGTTCACAGCCAGAAAGAGAGACGAATTTACGTTTTGATTGGGGTGAGAGTCGCAAGTCGACTGTAGCAATGCCATTGTTGACTCTGACACGATAACCAGACAAATTAAAGTCGGCTGTGTCTTGTTCTTCTATGATTTTGCCGACTGCATTAGTTACAGACTCTGCTGCTGGTACGGTTACTTTTTGCGGGACAAGTTCCTGGCATTGAATATCGCTTGTATATAAAGTCACATTTACTGTGTTGCCAGAGGCAGCTTTAGAGGTATCAGAGGGGGACTTGATACTGTTGTGTTTGGCTCTGAGTTGAGCCATACTTTGGCTTGGGGTTGGTGTTGTGCTGGTTTCTGGTAGGTTGTTAGCACAGCTACTGATGCTAGCTGCGATCGCTATCATCGTAAATGGTAAAAGACACCTGGAAATCATAGTGCAGAACTTTGCTTGTGTATCTTTCTCTTAACTTCAGTATTATTCAGAGCAATTCCGTATAAAATTGCAACGAGTTTTTAGTTGAATTTTACGTAAAAATAAATTTATTGTAGAGTGTGTGAGGCGCATTTTTTCGATATTGTATGCCACGAAAAAAAGTGTTCTATGTGCCAACACGCTACCACATAACACGGTGCGTTAGGCTAACTTTATAATACACCCTACTTAAGACTAGTCTCCAGCCTCTATTATGCCTGCAACTACTTTTGACCCTCGTAATTCTGAATGGGAAGGTATACCCATTGATAAGTGGGAAGCCTCTAAATGGAAGCAATGGAAACCTAAATACCCAGCATCTGATGAACAAGCTAAGTTAGAACGGGAATATCTCAGAATTAAATATGCAGTTCAACAGGCTAATACAGCCCTGAATTTAGATAGAGTCAAAGTTAAATTAAAACTTACTAGCCCAAAAACTATAGGTTTACAGGGTACTTTTCCTTGTAGACCTGGTGATGTTGGTAAACATGGTAGTCCTAATAAACAATATACCATTTCTTGTGGTTTTACCGCTAATGATGCTGGGGTAAAAATGGCGGTATTAAAGGCACGGGAATTAGATTTATCATTAATTACAAAACAATTCCAGTGGACTCCTGAATTACTAGGTAAACAAGCGCAAAAAATAGATCAGGTAGATAATTATAAATATACCAAACTGATTAGTGAGTTGATTCAAGACTATGAGCGAGAATTTTGGAAGACTCACGAGCAGGATAGACGAGGTATTAAGACTTGGGAAAGCCATTATATGAGGCATTTGAAAAAATTACCTCAAGATGTAACTATGTCTGCACAGGCATTAGAGGAGGCTTTAGAAAAAACTAAACCTAATACATCATCTAGGTTCTTTTTGGTGTGGCAATTAAAGAAATTCTGTGATTTTTGTGGGATTGATGACCTCAAAACTATTTACGCTTATGCTACTCCTAATCCTCTCCCAACTATCCGCAAAATCCCTTCAGATGAGGAAATTGTCCAAGGTTATTTTACAATCGGTATGCCATTATCAGCATACACAAGTAAAGATAATATTACTCTGCCTGAACAATGGCAATGGGCATATGGAATGTTAGCAACGTATGGCTTAAGGCCTCATGAGTTATTTGCTGTAGATTTGGAGGCGTTTATAGACCTTAGAAATACTTTTCATTTAGTCAATTTGAATCCTAGTTTGACGGGGGGTACAAAAACGGGTGAACGCAGTTGTGGCATTCCGCCGTTACATCCCCATTGGGTGGAGTTATTTAAGTTAAAAAATATTCGATTGCCTTATAACGAAGGAAAGCTGAGTAATAAAACAGCAAAACTTTATATTAGATTTAGAAATAATGATTTAGGCTTTAGACCTTATGATTTGCGTCATGCTTATGCTATACGGGGTCATCGGTTGCGTGTACCTATAAAAACTATGGCTGATTATCTAGGACATACAGTCCAAGAACATACAAAAACTTATCAAAGATGGATGAACGAAGATACTAATTTAGAAATTTATAAGGAGGTAGTGATTCACAGACAGGGGACTTCTAAGGAAGCAATGAAAGAGAGAATTAATGAATTAGAAGCTGAAACTTTGGCTTTGAAGGCAGAAAATGCGACTTTGAAACAATTATTAATTCAACATCAATTAGGGGAATTGTTGAGTTAGGAAATACAAAAATTCTAATTATCCATTAGAATACTAAAGATCATGTTTGTGAGTGTAAGTTGTCGCTAATCTCGCTACTGTATTTACTTGAAATATTAATTTAGCCAAAATCCACCTACTTTTCCATCTTTAATGCTCAATCTAGCTAAGACATCATCATTGCCATCTTTAAATATAAGTTTCCATAGGTAGACTTGATAACCCTGCTGATTTAGTTTCCCTAAAAAAACTGCCGAATACCCTTTTTTAATACGAGGAGCTAACTGTCCGTGAACTTGTGCAAATATTTGTTTTGTAATACCTTCTTTAAAGGCAGCATTTCCTTGAGATATAAACTGAGTGTAATTGTTTTGTTCAATAGCATTTATGAGGTTTGTAAAAGTTCTTTGCACTTGTTGCTCAACATGACTACTTTGAGCTTTTTTTACTGGCTCGGTTACAGCCTGTACGTTTTTTGCTACACCTAAAGTCAAAGGTGAAATGGTAATGAACCCTGCGATTAATAATCCTATCTTATTCATTTATTCTTTTGTACTCCTGGTGAATTTATTTAATTCAACATATTTGAAACTGATGATAACTCAAAAGAACGACATTATTATAGCAGTCCGCAATTTTTGTATTGTGGGCAATGCTTTTAGTGGGATGAAACCCCGATTTTTATGTCGTTGGCATTGCCCATTCTAGGGTTATTAAGAATGGTGCAAGATATGAACCCTCACTCTCCCATCTTTCGGGCTTTTGTAGATTGCCCCAAATCTTGATGCTGTCGGCTGGAGATTGGGAAACATAGAAATGATGTTACCTGCAAACTCTGACCTAGGAAGTGGCGCAACTATGGCCGATCATCTGATGACTATAGATAAAAATACTTATGAATCCCTACAACAAGAGTTACAAGAACTACGCCAACTAGTGGCAAATAGGGATAAGAAATCTAGCCAAGAACAGATGGGCTTATTTATTGAATATACACCGGCGGCGATCGCTGTTTTTGATCGGGAAATGCGCTACTTGCAAGCTAGTCGTCGTTGGCGAGAAGATTACGGCTTAGGTAATGAAGATATCATTGGTCGCTCTCATTCCGAAATTTGCCCGGAGATGGCTGTGTTTTGGGGGGAAATTCATCAACGCTGTTTGCATGGAAAAATTGAAAAATGTGCCGAAGATGCCTTTAGCCGTGCCGACGGGACAACCGATTGGGTGAAATGGGAAATATGTCCTTGGTATGAAAATTCTGGCACAGTGGGTGGTATGGTCATGTTTACCGAGGTAATTACCACCCGCAAACAAGCTGAAGCCGAACTGAAGCGGTTGAACGAAGAGTTAGAGAGTAGGATTGAAGAACGTACAAAAGCTTTGCAACAAAGCGAATCGCGGTTGCAACGACTAGCAGACAATGTACCAGGTATGCTGTATGAGTTTCATCTTCATGCTGATGGCACAATGTTTTTCCCTTATGTTTCTTCTGGGTGTCGAGAAATTACGGGGAGAGAAGCAAAAGAGTTGCTAAATGATGCCTCTGCCACCTTTGCAGATATTCACCCTGAAGATATATCTAATGTTGAGGCTGCGATCGCTCACTCTGCCCAAACTCTGCAAAACTTTGAATATGAGTGGCGAATTATCACCCCCTCTGGTCAGCAGAAGTGGATTAAAGCTGTTTCTAAACCAGAACGTCGAGTAGGAGGGAAAATTGTCTGGTATGGTTGCCTACTCGATATTACCGAACAACAAGCCGCACTGCGCGATCGCAAAAAAACAGAGCAACAACTGCAACAACAGGCACAATTTTTACAAAGTATCTGGGAAGGTGTAGACTACGGTATTTTTGTCTTAGAAGTGTTGGCTGATGGCGAAGAGTTTCGTTACGTTAAGTTTAATCCTGCCATGCTGAGAATTAGCCCCATGTCTCTAGAACCTTTCTTTGGGAGAACAATGGCAGAAGCACTACCTCAAGACATAGCAAACCACTATCGCCAGCGTTACAGAGAATGTATCAAATCTCAAAAAAGCATATTTTTTGAGGAAAAATTTTTAGCCGATGAGGAAGAAAGTTGGTGGCTAATGAATGTCACACCTCTTTGGGATAGTCATTTCTGCATTTCTCAACTTGTAGTTACAGTCACAGACATCACAGAACGCAAACAAGCGGAAAAAGAACGCCAAATGTTCGTCTCGCTGATTGAAAATAGCAGTGATTTCATTGGTTTAGCAAATCTAGAAGCAAAACCCCTATTTGTCAACGAAGCTGGACGCAAGCTGGTTGGTTTAGACGATTTGGCATCTACTGAAGACTTAACAGTGGCTGACTTCTTTTTTCCAGAAGATAGAGAATATGTACAGCAACAGATGATGCCTACAGTGATCAAAGATGGTTTATGGCAAGATGAATATCGTTTCCGACACTTCCGAACTGGAGAGGTGATACCTGTTGACTATAATGTATTTTCTGTCAAGAACCCAGAGACTGGCGAACTGTTGTGTATTGCAACCATTACTCGTGATATTCGCGATCGCAAGAATGTAGAAGCTTTGTTACAGGAACAAGAGCAGTTTTTACGTAGTATTTATGAAGGTGTTGATCAAATCATATTTGTTATTGATGTTCTAGAAAACTGCGAATTTCGTTATGCTGCCTGGAATTCTACCGCCGAAAAAGCCACAGGTATTAGTCTAGCCAACGTTATAGGTAAAGTACCTGAAGATGTGCATGGTATTGCTGAAGGTGCAGCCATTCGTCAACGATATAAAAACTGTGTGGAAACTGGTATCAGTAGCAGCTATGAAGAGTGTCTGACTTTACGCAATCAAGAAACTTGGTGGCTGACTAAAATCAATCCCCTCAAAAACAGCGAAGGTAGAATTTATCGACTTGTGGGGACAACTCTGAATATTACAGAACGCAAACAAGCTGAAATTAAGTTACAACAACAAGCCAAAAATTTAGAAAATACTCTGCGGGAATTACAACTTACCCAAACCCAACTTATCCACAGTGAGAAAATGTCTTCACTTGGTAATATGGTTGCAGGTGTTGCCCATGAAATTAACAATCCAGTTAACTTTATTCACGGTAATTTAATTCCGGCTAGTGAATATGCTCACGATTTATTGCAGCTAGTGCAACTCTATCAAATTCACTTTCTCTACCCTCCAGAAGAAATTCAAGAATACCTGATAGATATTGACTTTGATTTTCTCAAGGAAGACATAGTAAAGCTGCTCACATCTATGCGTGTAGGTACTCAGCGTATTCGGGAAATAGTCTTATCACTACGCAATTTCTCCCGCCTTGATGAAGCGGAATTTAAGCAAGTTGATATTCATGAAGGTATTGATAGTACCTTAATGATTTTACATAATCGTTTGAAGGTTAAACCAGAGCATCCAGAAATTTTAGTGATTAAAGAATATGGTAAATTACCCTTAGTAGAATGCTATCCTGGGCAGCTTAATCAGGTATTTATGAATATTATCAGTAATGCTATTGATGCTTTGGAAGGTTCATTTGTGGGTGAACAAGGGCAAATTTATATTCGTACTGAAGTCATCAATAACAAGTGGATAAATATCAGCATTTCCGATAATGGTATGGGGATTGATGCTGAAATTGTTTCTAAATTATTTGACCCTTTCTTCACTACTAAAAATGTGGGTAAGGGTACAGGTTTAGGGTTATCTATTAGCTATCAAATTGTGGTAGATAGACATAGAGGTAAATTATCTTGTCATTCAGAACCAGGACAAGGTGCAGAATTTGTGATTGAAATTCCTGTTAATCAACATGAAAATAGCTAAGAAAATCAGGTTAATTCCCAACTATTGTTAAATCTAAAACAAACCCTGGTAATATATCCTCTCCTGATAGTTCTGTAGGTAGCATTACGCTCCAATTTGACATCAGGATTTTCTCGACACAGTTGGTAAAATTGGTCGTTAGTGAGTTTAACAATTGGGTTGAGGTTGAATGTAATAGCTGTCATGGTGATGAAATTGCAGACGGCTTTCACTTATATGTATGATTTTAAGTTACTTTAAATAAACAAAATTTAGTTGTTAACAATAAATGAATTATGCTGGAGTTGGTACTGGTTAGGTAAATTTTAAAAGCGAGGGAAGTGATGTTACTTGCACTCAAACAATTAATTGTACCTGTCGGCCATCAATTATTAATTAAAAATATATCTTGGCCGGAATATAAAAATATTTTGGCGGAATTGGGTGAAAATCGTAGTTTTAAGGTGTCTTATAGTCAAGGGGTGCTGGAAATAATGTCTCCATTACCAGAGCATGAGGTAAGCAAAAAAATCATTGGGAATTTAGTAGAAATCCTCCTAGAAGAACTTGATATGGAATTTTGGAGTTTGGGCTCTACTACTTTTGATCAAGAAATCATGGATGCTGGGGTAGAACCTGACGATTGTTTTTATATCCAAAATGAAGCTGCTGTGCGTGGTAAGGATAGAATTGATTTAACTATTGATCCTCCCCCAGATTTAGCTATTGAAATTGATATTACTTCTCGCACTCGTTTTAATAATTGTGAATTATTGGGAGTCCCGGAATTGTGGCGTTGGTATGGAACTAAATTGGAAATTAATGTTTTAGTTGATGGTAAATATGTAAAATCTCTTAATAGTGCAATTTTTCCTAATTTACCTATTGCTCAAGTTATTCCTGAATATTTAATGCGGAGTAAAATCGACGGTAGAAATGCAACTATGAAGGCTTTCCGGGCTTGGGTGAGAGGGCAAATTTAACCTATAATTAACGTGATTAGATGACCTCTCCCCAACCCCTCTCCGACGCGGAGAGGGGCTGAAAATATCTTGAAAGCTCAAGTAAAAATTCAGGTTTTAAGCCTCTCTCCTTGCAGGGGAGAGGTTTGGAGAGGGGTTTTTAAAATTCGTCGAACTCACGTTATAATCATGAAATTACGAAGATATGAAATAGCTGATACTGAAGCAATTATGCAGTTATTTTATGACACTGTTCATGAGGTGAATATTCGTGATTACACCAAAGCACAAGTAGATGCTTGGGCTTCGGTAAATATGGATGTTGAAGTTTGGATGAGTAGTTTAAAAAGTAAGTTGACTTATGTGGCGGAAGAGGATGGTAAAGTTATTGGTTTTGGGGAATTAGAGGCGAATGGACATATTGACCGCTTTTATTGTCATAAAGATTTTCAAGGTCGAGGTGTTGGGAGTAAAATTTTAGCAGAAATTGAATTTAAAGCGAGAAATTTAAGGATTCAAAAGTTATTTGTGGAAGCTAGTATTACAGCTAAACCTTTTTTTGCAAGGCGGGATTTTATTGTGATGAAAAAGCAAGAGGTGGAACGCAGGGGACAAAAGTTTATCAATTTTGTCATGGAAAAAATATTATCTTATGACTTATAAGATGCGATTTATCGCATCTACATGATAACTAAAATATTTGTTGGGTTTCTCCAAGCTCAACCCAACCCAATACTTCTCGGTTAAGGATTAAGCAGTATTAAGAATAAAAAAAGTGAGTGG
>NZ_CAWUDL010000031.1:0-68146 GCF_963920945.1 Anabaena sp. CCY 9402-a | reverse complement strand
TGTTATTACTTTACTTGGACTTGTGTGTACACCGTAGCCTACAAGGAGAGAGGTTAGAGTGTATTGCATACAAACAAGAAGTCCTATACTTTACCAAGGATTACCAATCATGGTGAATGCAGACCAAAAATAAGGATGGCTGATATTTCTATTCCCAAGTTTAGCTAGAACAGGGGGCAAAGTTACATTACCTCTAGTAGTTTCTAGCCTCCCATCTTCTAGACGTATCTCACCTTTGAGGGCTGCTACCTGGGCTTGGCGGAGGGCTTCGGCTTTGATGGGGGCTGTTTTTAAGCGATCGTAAAATTCACTGATGAAGCCTAATGTACCTTCATCGGAGACATACCATAAACTTGCTAAGGCTGACTTTGCACCAGCTTGGACAGCAAAACCGGCAAAACCTAACTCTGCGTCTTCATCTCCGAGGGCGGTGCGACAAGCACTCAATACTACTAATTCTACAGGTGGATTATTCCAACCGAGTCTGCGAATTTGATCCATTTGTAATTGAGTGTCCCAGAGTTGAATGTAGGAGTTACTGGGCGCACCGGGTCTAAATTCGCCGTGGGTGGCGAGGTGGATAATCCCAAAGGGTGTCTGCTGACGTTGGTTTTGGAGATTTTTCAGGGTAAAAGATTCGTTGAGGAAGGATTTACCAGGCCACAGGCGCGGTGTAATGGCTTTTAGTTCTGTGGGTACGGCTGGTAAGGGCTGCTGGTTGGTGAATTGAGATGCACCCATACTCAAGACTTCGGCTTTTCTAATATCGACATATCGGGTATCGGTGAGGCTGAGACTAGGCATTAAACCGACACTGTATTTTTCGACTAAATATTGTTTACCATCATAAAGGGCGGCGATGGGTAGCGATCGCAATCCGCTATCCATAATAAATACTAGGTTTTGAATTTCGCTGGCTGTTAAATCACTCTCGATGGGTTTAATTAACAAGTCATATAGTTGTTTGGCTGAATCTATATAGTCTTTCCGCAAGGCGGGATCTGTCACGCGGCTTTTGAAAGTTCGAGAAATTGCTAAAATTTGCGATCGCGTGATGGGTAAAACTTTGCGGACTGGTGTACCCTTGGCAGTAACTACGACTAATTCTAGGCGATCGTCTGGAGAGATGATATCTAGTGCTTTTGTCTTGGTTACTTGATTAGATGTAGCAGCCATCTTGGGGACAAAACTGACGTATATCAGTGCAGGTTTTACCCCTGTGGCACTTTCAATATCTTGTAAGATACTCTGGGCTGTGTTTGTCGTGGCAATTTTGGGTAGAGTAGTTCTTCCTAAATATTGCTGAACTCTGTCCGTAAACTTTTCGTCAATTTCCAGGATAATTTTATCAACTACAACTTTGGTAATGACGGTAGTTTGAATAGGATTGCCAATCTTTTCTAGGATATGGGGGTTAGGAGAATTATCGGGAATTGTTGGTTCTATTGGTTCTATTGGTGGCGGTGTTGGCGTAACCTGAATAATTATATCTTGGGGGGATGAAAAAGAGACGCGATCGCTAGCTGTAATACTAAAAGCTGTAATATTACCAGTAGTATCTGTTGGTGGTGTGTAGACTAAAATTGTATCCGACGGAAGTAATGTTCCTGGTGTAACTGGTGTACCATCTTGTAGTGTTAAAGTACCACTTTTTAATTCTGTAAATGTTGTGGTGAGGTTATCTTGATTCACATCATTTTTTCCCACATTTAAATCACTAAGATTAAATGTCACCGACTGATTTTCTTGAGTTGTTGGTATATTATTATTTGCTGTTAATGTAGGTGGACTATTAATAGAATTAATCGATATATCACTGGGAGTATCACTAGCCAGTCCCCCATTTTCTAGAACCGGGAATGTATTAACTGGTGAAGTTGGTGTAATTTGAGAAATGCCTGTGTTAATACTTGCCTTAGTACCATTTTGATTAGCATCACCAACTATAAATGGCACATTATCGGTCCCGCCATCATGTTGAATCGTGACAATACCTGATATATTATCTCCAGCAGTAAAGATTGTATCTCCCGTAGGTGTACTGTTAATTAAAACCTCTGCTAATCCCCTCACAACTCCATTGGCGAGAATATTCACATCACCTGCTTCAGCATTACCAAAACTAGGAACACTGGCGTTTGTGTTAATACTGCCAAAAGTAATATTTTTGCCTGCATTTAAATCTACATCTCCGGCCACACTACCGTAAGCACTGAAAGCGAAAGCATCAATCCTACCTATAATAATATTTCCTGTTGTGTTGATATTAATTGAACCAGCACTCGCATTACTAGATTCTGGATTGATAGCTGAGGAATTAATATCACCTGTTGTAATATCGCCACTCAATGATTGTAAAATAACTCGTCCGGCAAAACCAAAAATAGGATCACTAGTATCAATATTTCCAACTTGGATATTTGCAGGCGTCGATGCAACTCCTGTGGTACTAAAAACAGTTGCTGATTCTGTAGTATCTGGAGGAATGTTAGCTGTAGATTCTAACACACTCAAACCGGCTCTTAAAATTAAAGCCGGCTCATTCGCTAAAATAGCTATATCTCCTGAACAAGTAGTATAAATAGGACAAAGTGTAAAATCTGCCCCAGTAATTGTAATATCACCGCCAGTAATACTACCTGTAGATTCTACTTTTAAAGCTGGACCGATATAATCACCAAAGGTAACATCTCCATTTGCACTAATTATGGGGTCATAAAGACTGATAAAACTACCCCTATTCCCCAGACTGTTGAGAATAGAAAACTTACCACCACTGGCGAAGTGAGTATCTAGAGAAATTTTACCATTACTGACTAAAGTTAAATTACCACCGCTAATAAAACTTGTTCTATTAATATGATTAATTGCTAAAATATCAATACCTTGATTACCTTGGAGATAAAGATTTTTTCCAGCAATAATGGAAACGTTGTTAACTTTAGTATCACGGACTTGCAAAGTATTTTTAGCTATTAAATTTAAGTCGCCAGTCGTGGTAATTTTGCTTTCAGGTAAAATTAAATTCTGGTTAGCATAGAGATTAACTTGATCAGCATTTGCGTGCTTAACTACCACATCACCATGATTAACTTGCAAACCAGAACCAGCTAGTTCTACTTCGCCATTATTATTAACTATTAATTCTGTAGCATTATTCCCGCCGCCACCAGTCAGCAGTTTGGGGAGAGAACTAGGTGAATTGTCCTTAATATTAGATGTATTAATAAATTCTAGACTTAATAGATTGCCAGGAATGCTCAAACGAACTAAGCTAGAACCAGGAACACTAGCGATGGTAATATTACCCCCCGGTGCAGAAAGTTTTCCAGTGCTGGCGACACTACCACCTAATAAAGTTAAGTTACTTCCTTGTGAAACGGTGAGATTCCCAGCATTAAAAATTGCACTAGTAGAGTTTGCATCAAATACAAAGCTATTAGGTATACCAATGAGTGCAGCATAATTATTCCAGCCATGAGCATGAAAATAACTATCACCAAAACCAATACGGTTAGAGGTAGTTGCTGTAAACGATGCTGGAACATTCAAACTTGCATTATTACCAAAAATAATCCCATTGGGATTGATTAAATATAAATTAGAGTTACCGCCAGTGACTTTAATTAGTCCATTAATAAAGGAAGCATCGCTACCAGTGACACGTCCTAAAATATTTTGAATTGATGGCTGAGAAAGAAAGTTAGCTGTTTGATTGGCATCCAGACCAAACTGTAAGAAACTATGAAAAAGATTAGCGCGATCGCTACTCAAACTCCCGCCGCTAATATCAATATTATTACCTTGAGTATTAACAATAGTACCAGTGCCATCATAAGCCGGGTTAATTGATTGTGCTTGTGCCAAATTAGGAAATAAACCCAACAATAAACAAGCACTAGCTAGACTTGTTTGTTTAACGTGTGAATTTCGCCTTTTTTGCGCTTTCTTCACAGCTTGATGAGCAAATTTAGCCTGCAATTGTGTATATTTGCTAGATACATTATCAGCATGAGTGCGATAATAATAAAGTGGCTGAAAAATATGCTTAACTTGAGCAACTTCTGCAAGACGCAAGCATAAATCATAGTCTTCCACATATTTCAAAGACTCATCAATCCCACCCGCTAACTCAAACACTTCTCGCCTGATTAGCCGGAAGTGAAACGTCATAAATTTATTTAATATTTCTTCTCGGTTATATGGTATTAGACAACGATAACCATAGCCGAGAATATGATTGTGAGCATCAATATCTAAATAATCGGTATACACCCAACCAATATCTGATTCTGCATCTAACACCGCAGATGTTTCTTGTAATGCTGTCGGTGCTAACAAATCATCACTATCTACCCAACCAATATACTTACCACAAGTTTGGGCGATCGCAGCCTTTAAAGCCCTTGTCGTCCCTTGATTTTGCGCCACCACCACCCGCACTCGATGATCACGTTTTTCACACTCACGGGCAATCTCTGCGGAATTATCAGTAGAACCATCATCCCAAATTAGCAGTTCAAAATCTTGCCGAGTTTGAGCTAAAACACTGGCAATAGCAGCACCAAGGTAATGCTCCCGATTATACACTGGAATAATAATAGAAATTACTGGCTGCATAAATTGTTTTTACTAAAAATTTCGATTCACTCAATGCTTATAACTAGTTGGCTGCATTGTGTCATGATCTAGGTATAGTGATAGTTGATGTTTGCAAATATTTGCATACACTCAATAAGTTCCTAAATTTTGCTATATTTCTATTCGTATTGGTTTTCATCTCAACTATCTGTTAAAGAAAATTCACCAAATTTAAATTTTCATAATTTATATGCAAAACTTCTTCGCCAAAACCAAAAAGCGGCGGATATTAACTTCCAAATTTCCCCAAACACAAAAACCTTCATTAACCCTCCGCGTTACTTTGCGGAAACCTCCGCGTTACTTTGCGTTCCAGAAAGTATTACTAATATTCACCTTTTTAATTACCACTTGGCTAGTCCCCAAAACCTTACTAGCTCAAGAGAAGCTAGAAATTAAAGACTTTGATTACTGGGCAAGTTTTTGTAGATTACTAGGAGAAGAAAAAAAATACGAAGAAGCGATCGCAGCTTGCAATCAAGCCATTGCACTTAAACCAGAAAATGCCGACATTTGGGTAGAACGGACAGAAATCTTAATCAAACAAGCAAAATATACTGAAGCTTTAGTCTCAGCCGAACGTGCCTTACGTCTGCAACCCAAATATTCTTTAGCCATAGCCCAACGCTGTCAAGCATTATTTAACTTATATAAATATCCTGAAGCTAACGCCGCCTGTGATTTAGCCTTGCGTGCCGATGGGAATTGGGGTGATGGAACAGCAGTATTAGCATGGTACAATAAAGGCTTATCTGAAAGTAAATTAGGACAATTTAACGAAGCTATCACCTCATTTAATCGAGCATTAGATATTGATAAGCAAAATTCCTTAGCTTTAGTTGGTAACTGCCAAGCTTTAACAAATTTAGGTAGATTATATGAAGCGATCGCCGCTTGTGATGCAGCCATTAAAGCTAATAGTAATTGGGGTGATAGTTCCCCGGCCATTGCTTGGTATGCTAAGGGTTTAGCACAGCAAAAAAATGGTCAAATAGAAGAAGCGATCGCCTCATTTGATCAAGCCATTGCCATAAATCCCAAAGATGTAGATATCTGGATTACCCACGGACAAGCTTTAGCCGCAGTAGGGAAACCAGCACAAGCCAGCGTTTCCTTTGAATTTGCCGTAAAGTTAAGCCCTAATTATTCTTTAGCATTAGCAAATCAAAGTGCCACATTGAACAAATTAGGCAAATATAAAGAAGCCCAAACAGCTAGCGAACAAGCTATCCAAGGTGATAATCGATGGGGTGATATGAGTCCCGCCTTAGCTTGGGAACAGCGAGGAATAGCTTTAGCCGGAATGGGAAACTATGAAGAAGGATTAGCATCAATTGATCGTGCGATCGCCTTGAATCCCAACCAAGCCGAAGCCTGGAATAATCGCGCCGTTAGTCAATGGTATTTAGGTAGATATTCCGAAGCAATGGCTAGCAGCGATCGCGCCACCACAATTAACCCCAAATATGCCCAAGCTTGGTTTAATAAAGGTAGAATCCTCAAGTCATTAGAACGCTATCCACAAGCATTGGCAGCATACAATCAAGCCATAGAAAATGGTAAATCAAGCGAGAATACACTGATAGCTAATATCTGGGCTAATCGGAGTGTCGTATTATGGCATTTATCACGCAATCAAGAGGCTTTAGCTTCAGCTGATCGCGCCATTGGTATTAACCCTGAATTATCCCCAGGATGGTACAATCGCGGGGTGGTACTCTTAAATTTAAGACGCTACGAAGAAGCCATCACTGCTTATAACCGCGCTGATACACTTACACCCAATGATGCTAATATCCTGCTAGGTAAGGGAATAGCCTTATTAAAAGTGGGTAAATTACCAGATGCGATCGCAGCTTTTGAAGCTACCTTAAAACTAGATCCACAAAATACCCTAGCACAGACCAATCAAACCATTGCTCAAGCACAATTGCAACAACAGTTAGAGCAGGAAACACCAAAGTTACCAGTAATTCCAGCCCAAACTAGATAAATTTTGGTTGTTGAACTCTGATCAATTTTTTTGAACCGTGTTGCTACAGCGTGGTGAAAATAACTCACCAGTACAATTTACCTCCACTCTTTGATATATCAAGGCTTCTCTGTTTGATTTTGTGTCTTCTTACACTAGCCCTTTAAAATAAAAAAATAATATTTCACCGAAATTTTACTGATGCAGTGTTGAAATTATGATTATATTGAAGATGTTACATAAATTCAAAGCAAATCTACTTAAACGAAATCTACTGATGTAGGATTTAGTTTAAGTAGTTAAGCCAAAAATATGCTTTTGTTTTCATTACGGGTTGATTGCGTCTAGTGTGTTCCAAGTTCAAAATTATATCCACATCTGTAATATTGCGTGCGATTGGTTGATACCCATTGTAGGGGTTGGCGCAGCCTCTGTCTGGTACACGCTACGCCTTTGTGAGCATCCCGCAGGGAACGTAGATTGACGTTCCTCCCACCGTAGCGATCGCATTACGTTTAAGAGGTTGTTTGAAAATTGGTTAGCTGTGATTTTAAGTACCTATCGATCCCCCCTAGCCTCCCTTTAAAAGGGGGGAAACTGAATCAAAGTCCCCCTTTTTAAGGGAAGCCACTGCGTTGTGCGGCTTTGCCGACTTGTTCGCGAAGCGTCTCGTTGGCGTAGCCTCTCGTAGAGAAGAGAAGCAAGTGGCGTGGATTTAGGAGGATCTCAAAGTATTTGATACATCGCCAAAGGCTTTTAAAACATCCTCTAATTCCTAGACTCTGAATATCATAATTTTTAACAAGTAGCTATTGCTAAGTTGAAATGGAACACACCAAAAAAATAACAAATATATTAACTAAATTTCCCGAATCCCTATTAATAGGAATAGGCGGAAGTTTAATGGCTATACACCTCACCCTATTTTGGAGAGACGAAGATATTGTCAGTGTTTGTCTATTTTTTCTATTTGGTGCTAATGTATGGTCTCTGTTGAAAGAAAAACGTCATAGTTTGAATTTAGAAAGTGGATTATTTTCTAGTATTTTAGGCTTCTTGCTTTTGATATTGGTGTTTATTAATAGTATATATCAAATAAATTTTACTATTCTATTAGCACTCTCGCCTTTAATATCTGCTTTTTCTCTAGCTCTAATAGCTTCTGGTTTTCCAGGATTAAAGCAATATTGGTTAGAATTATTGACAATATGCTTTTTCAGTTTACGCACATTGATACCTTTTATTCAGAGAATTGATATATCCTTGATTACCGCAAAATTTTCTTATCTATTACTGTGGTATACAGGCTTTGATGTCAGTCGTTCTGGCGTTCTTCTGAATCTACCAACTGGCTCTGTAGAAGTATATAGTGGCTGCTCTGGGATGGTTCTAATTTTAGATACTTTGAGTTTAGCAGTTCTCTTTCTTTTCATGTTTGACTTAACTTGGAAGCAAAAAATTGTCGTACCATCTGTAGCTGCTATATTAGCATTTATTATCAATGGAATACGAGTTTGTCTTATGGCTGTTTTAGTAGCAGAAGGTGATAAACAAGCATTTGACTACTGGCATCAAGGTGATGGCTCACTCATATTTTCCATGATTACCGCTTTTATTTTTTGTTGTTTCTGTTGGTTTTTACTCAGCAGGAATCAACGCAAAATTCAACAAATTACAGATAATTAAAGGTAATGTACTGGAAATTTTTCCGCATCCATTTTTTAACTTTAACTTTTAGCGCAGGAATATTAGTTTCGGGATTACTAATTATATTCCCCAACCTAGGAAACCCGCAAAATAGGGCGTTTAGTTTTCCCGAAGCAGTAGCTTTACCGCAATGGCAGTTAAAATCCTCTCGTGCTATAGACCCGCCTATACAAAAGTATCAACAGCTTTTATCTCAAAGGAGTTATCAATATACAAAAAATGACCTCACATTAGATATAGAAATGCGTTATTTGCAGAATTTATATCATGCAGATGTCAATGCCTTGATGAAGAAATATACTCCCATTAAACCCTCAACTATTGTGCGTTACCAAGAAGGTGTAGGCTATTACGGTGTTGGGGTAGACAAACAACAAGCATATCTCAGTGCTTGTATTAATCCACAAGGTGGTAGTACCTTCACTCACCCACAGTATAGGCAGAATAGATATCTCAAAGATATTAGTTTTGCTCGTTTACTGCCTGTATTACAAGGGCAGGAAGCACTTATAGACAAGCGTTGCCTTTGGTCACATTTGTCTATACCTTTGGGGAATTCCTCACCAGAAAGTAACTACGAAATTTTAGAAAAAGCTTGGGTTTCGTGGTATCAATGGTGGCAACCTCAATTTCCCAAACCTTGATTTTCATTTAGTACAAATCGTTTAATACTACGTAAAGTTATGACTGATTTTGATATTTCCAAAGTAATAGACACAGAGATTTCCAAATTACAGAACTCTGTCAAGTCGATAGATTCTTCACTAGAATTTCTAGGTGTGTGTCGGTTAATTGGTTATGGTATGCTGGTATTGGCATTGTTTGATCTAATTGAGACATTTATCCCAACCAATTTTATGAATCCTAATTGGGAATTTCAAACAATGGGGAAAATAGTAGAACGAGTAGCCGTACCTTTGATTGCGCTGGTGTTTGTCTTTTTAGGGAAACTAGAAAAGCGAGCTAAATGGGAACTACGCCTGTTGTTACCCTTTTTATCTTACTTAACTTTGTTAGTGGCATTATTGTTTATACTGCTAATTCCTGTGGGAGTTATGAATACAATGCGGTTATATAACAATAATACTAATCAAATTACTACCCAGTATAACCAGCAATTAACCCAAGCACAACAGATACAAGAGCGTCTAAGTAAAACTACCCCTACAGAGATAGAAAATCTCTTAAAAAGCCAAGGTAGATCATTAGATGGTCAAAAACCTGAAGCAATTAAAGACCAAATCCTTTTAAGAATTAATGAATCCAAGCAGCAATTAAAAACGGAAGTGGAAACAAGAAAGTCTACTGGTCGCTTGGCTTTATTTAGAACTTCTGTGAAATGGAACTTAGGTGCTTTAATTTCTGCGGTTTTGTTTTTCACCTTTTGGAAGGGAACATCTTGGGCGAGGAAAAAAGCCTATTAAGTTTGTAGTCAGGACTTTAGTCCTCAAAAATTAAGTAATAGTAGGTTGGGTTGACGTAAGAAAACCCAACATTTAGCAAAACAACTGTTGGTTTATAAACTTCACTACTGGAAATTTATAAGCAAGTTAAGATAATTTTTCAAAAATCTTTAGTGATGTAACAAATACTTTTATATCCCTCTACATCCCCCTTCAAAAGATGGACTTAAAGCAAGCAATACTGGGGTGGTAAGCAAAACTAGAACCCCGAATTCTTAAAGAATTCGGGGTTCTGAATTGTTATCATAAAATTGAATAGTTAACTTTTTTATGATTATGGGGAATTAAAGAAAAAATAGATAACACACTCAAATTTTTATACCAGTGGTTTATGTCAAACTGGACTTTTCTTAATTATTAAGATGTCTATTTGGCAAATTACACACACTTACAAGAATCTAGCCTTACTTTTGGCTTAACTAAAGTCACCAGTTTTTTGATTAAGCTGTGACTTTTTCTTTGTTAGCCTTTTTGCCGTACTTCTGCTTCAAGATTCCGCCACCTGCAAGACCTACGCCAATACCAAACATAGTGATGGGTTCGGGGACTGGTGTGGAAGGAACTTCCGCTTTGAACAAAGAAATATGAGATAGATTAGGTTGATTTCCCCCATTATTAAGTATACCGAGAGTAGACCAAGTTCCGCTTGTTACAGCTTGGGTGATGTTTTCAAACAGATACACGGTAAATCCTGTACCGCCTTTCAAGCTGATGGCGAAGGGTCCAATTAATGCTGGGTTTGCACTCCAAGTTCCTGTCTTCGCAGCAGAAAAACCATCAAAACCGACATTTGTTTGATTCCCATTCTGTTCATCTTTGCGAACAAAAGACCAGTTATAGTTTGTGCCAAACAGATTATTCAATCTACTCAATAATGGGTCGCCAGATCCTGTTACATCGTTATTAAAAGGCCAATCTGTGGAATTGGTTTCCAATTCACCTGTACAAGCTGTGGCATCAATCGCACCACCATTTAAATTATAATTAACATCTGAGGTTTTGCATACACCAATATTAACAGCATGAGCGGGTGCAGCAGAGGTAACAACAGCAACGCTAGCTCCTACTAACAGAGCAGAAAAAACTGAAGTATGTTTCATAATTCACCAAAAACTGAAAGAACAGCGTGTAATAAATATACGACTATCTTGACGGTAAATCAACGTATTTACATACAATCTTTATGAAATATTTGTATGGTTATAGTGTTGAATAGGTAAAATAATATTACTTATTTTCTATTTGCTATTAAGAAAATTCAAAAGTGATCAAATAGTCACTCAAATCGCTTCTGTTAGGCTTATTTCTTAAAACTATCCCTTGTGTTTGAAGCCAGTATAAAGATAACTTCAAGTAATTGTGAAGGTCTTACAATAAGAGTATAAGAAAATATAAGAGAAAGGTGGTAATTAGACACTCAACCACACAGCAAAAATCCGCTTACATAAGTTTGATAAGCTGAAGTCAAAGAATATCACCGCAGAAATTTAGTATTTTAGGCGCAATTCATCGCGTCTCTAAAAAATGATGGCCGTTGGGCTTATCTCAATTGTATGGATTGAGCAACTAACAATAATTAAGCTGAGAAACTTGCACCTGTCCTACCTGTGAAAATCCACAGTAAAGAACGCAAAACGTCACGAACAATTAATTCATCAGGTTCTTGAGGACGATTCGAGGCTACAGACACCGGGGTAAAAGCAATACCTTGACTACCTAAAACAATAAAAGCGATCGCCTTAGCCCTACGCATATGAAAATCCGAGGTAATAACAAATAGGTGCTGGATACCGTGATTTTTGAAATCTGAAACCAGGGTAGTAAAATTAGTGACGGTATCAACAGCACGATAATCTAGATAAACACGCTGGCGCGAAACACCCTCAGCATCAAAAATCTTTCGTACTAGCCGAGGTGAATCACCAGAAGAAATCCACACCTTTAAAGCCGGATACCACCGGGCGATTTCCGCCGCCGCCTGTTCCCTTTCCATCCCACCACCAAGAGAGAGTATAGCTTGGGGTTCAGGAGTCTGGTTGTAGGCGATCGCTAAACGAATGGGAATTAACAAGAGTAAAGACAGGATAAAACCTATCAACGCGTAAGACCAATATTTTGTCAACCTATACAATAAAAACTTCACCGATGCACCTTTCGTAATCACAACTTTAGCCGTAGATTTTCAGTCTACGGACAACCAGATAAAATTCATCATATGGGTCAATGCGGCCTTATTGTTAGTGGTGGGTTAGTATTACAATTTTTCATGATCACAACTTTCTTTCCTTAATTGGTTGCGCCGGATTCCCTGCATAAATAGTCATCGCCTCCAATGATTTAGCAGCCACTCCACCTAGAGTTAACACAGCACCTCTACCAACAATAACCCCAGGGCCAATTACTGACTTAGCTGCAATCCAACTACCCTCTTGAATATGAATTGGAGCAATTTTTAATTTAAAACTAAGGTCATTCCAGTCATGATTGCCGGTGCAGAGATACACACCTTGAGATATGCAAACATGACTTTCTATTGTGACATGAGTGAGGTTATCAATCCAAGCGTCTTCACCAATCCACGCATAATCACCGACAGTTAACCGCCAAGGAAACTTAACGCGCACTCCAGGCTTCAAGCGAACACCTTGACCAATTTTTGCCCCAAACCAACGTAGCACCAAAACTTTTAAGCCCGAAATGGGCAACCAACGGCTTTCTACTAAAGGTGATCCGAGAAAGTACCACGAAAGTTGTTTCCAAAAGGATGCGCCAGGAGTATAGTTGCCGACTGTATATTTATCTAGGTGCATTGAGGGATTGGGAAAGACAATTTTTGAAACTTGATTGTAGAATTTTACCGTGATTAGCTGTCATCAACAAGGGAAATTCAACATTGTCAGAGGGCTGTGCGATCGCAATGGAAAAAGTAGCAACTACCTATAATCAGGCTGATCTATCGACTCCCATACAACCTGTGAAAACCCACAGTAGGGAGCGAAACATCACAAGCAATATGGTAGGTCAATTCTTGGTAGCTGTTAGAGACTATATAGTAAAAGCGATATCTTTAAAATCTAATCGTAGCGATCGCTTTATATCTCTGCATTATGTATAGTATTTTTTTGATTAATTGACTTTATTTTTTTCACAAACTTATTGTATTTATGTAATATTTGATTTCAGTAACACCACTGAAGGCATTAACTTTTTTCAAGAATAGACTTATAAGCGTCAATGATACGAATTAAAGGCATCTACCCAACGATTTTATTCTTGAATTGCATGATGTTGTTAACAAAAATACTTGCAATTTTAAGCTATTAGTGCAACCAAGAATCCCAACAAGAGGCATGAAATAATTAATTGTTGTGCTACAACCACTAAGGAGCTAAATGTGCTATGGGTTAAGCAAAACTTATTCATATAGCAACACAAGAGTATAAATACTAATGAGCAAAGCTAACTATTTGCCAGACCTGCGTGTATCATACTCTAAGCTGTTGCTGGCTTATCCAAATTATTCTAAGTAGCTAACAGATTAGGCAACTATTGAGTAATAGTTTGCTTGGCAACGCTTTTCTCTATAAATTCACCACACCCCTTTTTTACCAGAGTTTTTATGTTATGGGGTGTCAAGTTTGCGTGAAAATATAGTCCGTTAATCGAATCTTACACTCAAAATAATTTTGGTTAGGGATCTTAAACTTTTCTTAATATTTTTTCCCTGCACCAAAGTTTCTAACTTCTTGTTAGCAGTTTCTATCCAGGAGCAACAATTCTCAAACAGCCTCTCAATCAGGCTAAATCTTGTTGGCTTTTAAGACCTCAAAACTCCATAGAGATTGTCAACTCCTTCAAGTTGAAGCGTTGCAAAAACGAACCAGTCAAATTAGTACTACCAGATCATCAGGAGACATTTAATGAAAAAGCTTCATCTACGTTCAATTAGTTCAACCCTTTCTTCAGCATTTATTTACGGCATGACGCTGAGTTTGGCCTTTAACGCCCCACTATATGCTCAAACTATCCAAATCAATGAGCAATCAACTCCCTTAGATCATCTGAAGGCTATGCCTCGACCCAAATTTAAACAAGGCACCACACTACTGCTTCCTTTGGGTCAATCAAATTGTGGGTTACATCCAGATATTCACACTGAGTTAGCTAGTAACTGGGGATTTGGACTTGAGATCAGCGATAGGAAATTAGACCAAGTAGCAAGGGCTAATCCTGGGCGATATCAACTGATGGTAAATCAAGCAAGTATATATAGAATCTACAATAACTATAAGGGTGATGTGGTAGGACTTCCGGTTCTACCTCCTAATACTTGGTTGCGTGATAAAGACGGAAATATCATTTTAAGGGGTAAACATCAAAATCCAATAGTAAGTCCAGCAGCACCAGATGAGGCATTCAAAATTATTGGTGATTATCTCGGTCAAAGGATAAGTAAATTTGAAACAAATGCAGGGCAACCAATAAAGGTCATATTAAATGAAGGTGAATCTGGGCTTGATCTTCCTGCATCCCTAGGTGGTCGAAACATGGCGCAGTTTTTGGGACAAGACGCGGCGGTACTAGCTGATTTTAATAACTCTGGTTTTACAGGGTGGTATGATTATGTGTCTCACAACAAAGCTCGACACGAAAGCTTAATAAAAGAAGCATTATTTAGCCAATTACAATCTAGACCCGTTTACTCCTTGTTTGGATCTGACCAATATGGTACTGAGCGCGGGCGCTGGGGTGGATGGCAAAATGCTATGTTTCTGTACGAGCATTTTCTCAATTCCTCTTTCAAGCCTTTAGTTTCTGACTATACAGCATCAGAGATGTACTATCATTTCCATAACTCCGGCTGGAGTGGTATACAAACTGGTAATCTAGTACCATATGATGCGTTGACACAAGCACTCAACAACATCTCTGGAGCGATCCGTTTGGGGCAAAGGTTCGCTTATCCTTGGGTAAGCATGGGATGGGAAGGACGCAAAATTTCCACCCCAGAAGAGTTTATGGGTATGATGAAAGCTTACTACACTGCGGGTGCTATTGGGTCTGTGGGTGGTTATTTTATATGCAATGGCCCCATATGGACCGCACTTTACCACAATAGAGCCATCGGCACGACAACTCCTACACTCATTCAGCAATATGCCATACAAGGTCATGTTCATGCACTATTCTCACATTTAGAAGAGTACTTGCGTAACGGCGACCTCCTGCCAGGCCCAAATCTGCATCCTTATAAAACTTCAACTCAAGTATTGCCAGCAATGGAATTGCCAGCAGAAGGAGAGACACAGGAAGTTCAAGTTGGTAACTGGAGTGCTACGATGCCTACCTCTCGCGTGCTTGCACGTAAAATTCGTGGTGAAGACCGTTGGCTAGTTATTGCTTGGGCTAATGTAGGTGATGAGCGAAATGTGAGAGTAAGAATTGATGACAAACTCGGTACTCAGACTTTACGTGCAAGGAAAGCTGGGACTATGTATATTTTCAAAATTGTAAATGGTCAAATCCAACGCACCCTTATAGATATTGATCCTATGAACCCGACGAAGAATTTGTCTTCTTAATAGATAGCTGTATTCTTAATAGATAGCTGCCGTATGACCTGTCGTATAATCTGTGCAAATTCAAAGTAGAGATTGCCCTAGATCGCGAATACTAGGAACGATACTTTCTTGTTTGAATTGATCTGATGATACGGAAATTGGAGTAAAGGCAATACCTTGGCTTCCAAGAATTAAGGTAGCGATCGCCTTGGCTCTAGGCATATGGAAATCCGAGGTAATCAGGAATAAATGCTGAATTCCGTGTTTTTTGAAATCTGGAATGAGTGTAGTAAAATTAGTCACTGTATCAACAGCACGGTAATCTATATACAGGCGGCTATCTAAAACGCCCGCAGCTTGAAAAATGGGTCTTACTAATTGAGGTGGAGTCCCAGAAGAAACCCAAACTTTTAAAGAGGGATACAAACGGGAAATTTCAGCCGCCACTTCTTCCCTATCTGTCCAACCACCAAGGGTGAGGATCGCTTGCGGTTGAGGGGACTGATGGTAGGCGATCGCCAACGTAAAGGTATGAAAAATATAAGAATAAGAATGAAACTAAAAATAGCACGTATTAAATATTTTTTACATTGGCTATATAAGCGTTTTTTCAGTGAACTAATTCCTTGATAAAAAACTTTATTTGATAGATGGTTACAAAGAACAACCTTGAATTTTTTTTTGACTACAAAGTTGTTTGTAAATTAAAGTAGCAACAGACTCGTTACCTTTTTCATTTAAATGAACTTCGTCTCTGTAGTAGCCATTAACAACATTTGTAGGTAGCTTAGACCAAGCTTCGTAAGTATCAAACAACGGTACTTGCAGAGACTTAAGCACTTGCATAAATTCTTGTTTATGGGGTGGAGTTATAGGTTGAGGAATTAAGTCATCACGATTAGGCGTAAACAGTACGTAAATAGGTATCTGTTTCTCTCGCACAATATTTACTGCCATTGTAAGACTTTTCATGTTTTCCTGAAATTGTTGATCTTTTTGCATTATTTCAATTTGAGGAATCTCTTTGTTAGAAACCGGATTTAAGTTCAAATCTCCAAGTAATCTGGGTATTATATATCGAGTCAAAGCTTCTTGAATTGCTAATAATGGAGGATGTTCTGGGTAGTTGGGATCAAGTCCAATACGTTCGCTTGTACTAGTTGGTTGAGTAATATCGTGCGTACCAATTTGCATAATTATTATATCGCTCTCAAAAGTACCAAATTTTTTTAAATACCCTAATTGATTACCAATTCCCCAAGAACCAGCAGAAGCATTTAAGACTTCAGCTAATTGTTCTGAAGTTTGTATTTTGGTTTTTAATAATTCAGTAATTATTTGTTTCTGGTCTGTAGGATTACCTCCATTGAGAACCGAATCTCCGAGCATTAAAATCCTGAACTTCCCTTGAGGCTTTTGTGGTGTAATGGGTGCAGAACGCTGAGAATATTGATTATATTTAATAATTTTGCCAAAGCGAAATATTTGTTGGTTTGGTTGAAAACGGTAGCCTGTGTAATTATCTGCTTGGCTTAAAACAGGATGACCTAGCCCCAATAAAAATCTTAAAGTAATTTCACTAGTTACTAAAGTAACGATTATAGAAATAATTATTCTAAATTGACGGGATTTTATGAATCTTTTATTCATCAGCTTTTAAAATTTTGATTATGATAAAATTTTTCATATTCAATTAAGCGGATTGATAATATGATTTCGGCTAGCATTCGCTGTAAAGCATAATACCACCCTGCCCATCCATCTAAGATTCCTCCTTTTAAAATTAAACAATAAAACAGGATAATAAAAGGAGCAAGAATCTTTTGTCTGCGGATGCGATCGCCTTTGCTCAGTTCATTGTTAGGAGTTTCTAATAGTTTATTGACTTCCAGTAGCATATAACGATCCTGCGCCCATAACCAACGGCTTAAAGGTTTGCGATCATCGTGGTGAATGTACCCAGAAAACATCCCAGAATTGCCTTCTACATAAACTCGGTGAGCGTGTCCATCATCTTTATAAATTGCCTTATCTCTTCTGTAGATTACCTTACGCGGTGGCAGGAGAGTACCACGCAAAGGTTTACCAAAGACACAATATTTAAATCTGACTTTGTAGCTATTTATGCCAGCTTCTGTTGTCAATACTTTAAGTTCATCAATTAATTCATTTGTGACAATATAATCTGCATCTAACGACAGTACCCATTCACTTGTAATTCTTTCTAGCCCATAGTTACACTGCGATGCAAAAGAATCAAATTTTCTTTGAAATATTTCCACTTGAGGATAAGAGTGGAGAATACTTAAAGTTTCGTCGGTGCTATAACTATCGATAACAACAATTCTTGTAGCCCAAGTGAGTTGTTCAAGTGTACGAGCAATGTTAGGCTCTTCATTATAAGTCAGAATAAGTGGAGTAATTTTTGCCAGCATATATATCAAGCAACTTATTAAAATCGAATCAATTCTTAACTAAAGTACTAGAACAAAGCATAGACTTCCAAAGATAGGGTAATCTACCACTAAATTTGAAAATAGTTCTATCAAATCCTTCCTCTTTTAGTAGCTTGGTGAGAGTGACTACAGAAAAGAATTTAATATGCCCACCATCCCATAGCACAGTATAGTGAGAATCCATTTTGCCCAAAATAGCAATAGCTAAATTTTTCCAATAGCCATTGTAGGGGGTTGTAATAATAAGACGACCTTCTGGTTTCAAATATCTTTTAGCAGCCCTTAGTAGTTCTCTAGGGTACAATAGATGCTCAATTACCTCCGCAGCAATAACTATATCAAATGACTGATTTAGATGGTTTTCAGGCAAATTATAAATACTTGCTTGTACGAAACGACAATCAGGAAAGTTTTGACTAGCTAACAATATTCCTGATTGTGAATCATCAACTCCAACCACTTCATATCCTTGTTGAGCAATTTTATGGCTCAGGTTGCCGCTACCACAACCCAAATCGAGTACTCTCAATTTTTGGTTTGGGTTGATTTTTTGCTCTGCTATCAAATCCAAAAGTGGAGATAACAAATAACTATGATGATGTTCGGCATTACTATCTGTGTAAGAATATTCGTATTTTTCTGTATTTATTTGCATGATATTTGTGACCTTTTTACTTTTTATAATTTATTATCAACAATCAGGTTAACATAACTATTTGGATTAAAAGGAAACCAATACGTCTGTTAAGGAATATGCAACTTTGTCCGGTACTCATCTTGTTTGATTATTTGGTTATATTTTTCAATTAACTGATTAGAAATATGATTCCATGTATAATTATTAGAAATTAGTTTTTGTGCGTGATCGCCCATTTTTTTAGCAAGCTGAGGACTATTAAAATAATCTTCTAAAGCATTAGTAATCGCTAATACATTCATATCTGGAACATAGCCTAGTTCGTTTTCTCTGACAACGGAAGCTAGAGCCACACCAGGAGTAACTAAAACTGGAACACCTACAGCTAATGACTCCAAAACTGAAACCGCAAAATTTTCAGAGTGAGAGGTGAGAACAAATAAATCTGAACCTTGCATTAATATATCTTTAGTTTCATCTTCAACAAAGCCCACAATCCGGGTGCGATCGCGCAATCCATGAGAAACCAGCAAAGATTCTACCTCGTCTTCATAATCAGGAGTTCCACTACCTGCAAGGATGAAAGTAAAGCGGTGATGAGCCAGATTAGCAAGAGCAGGAATAAGATAATCTAACCCTTTTTTATGATGCAACCGAGATAAGAATAAAATTACAGGTTCGTCTATTGGAATATTAAACTTTTGTCGTAGACGGTAACTAGCATCAGAAATTTGGTTTGGGAAGGATAACCCAAGGGGTAATACAAAATTAGCTGCCTGTAACCCCAGTAAAGACACTTCTTGCTGTTCTTTTTGGGAAGTAAAGTGAATCACTTGG
Organism: Anabaena sp. CCY 9402-a; assembly: GCF_963920945.1. Classification (NCBI taxonomy): domain Bacteria; kingdom Bacillati; phylum Cyanobacteriota; class Cyanophyceae; order Nostocales; family Nostocaceae; genus Anabaena; species Anabaena sp. CCY 9402-a. The sequence continues at coordinate 48,872 of NZ_CAWUDL010000031.1, read as the reverse complement.
CTTTTGTTAAGATTTGCTTGTTCTACAAATTTAAGATAAGTCTTTTTTTTACGTGTGCTTTGTTGTAAAGACCACTCACATAGTAAACCATGTGGAGTAACTATATAAGGGATATTTTTGCACCGGGCAATCAGCATTGCAATAGTAGATGGATATGAAAATAAAGCATGAATGTGTAACAAGTCATACCCAGAAACATTTTGCCAAAGCCATTTCGTCATTTTTCGAGAAAACGCAAATTCTTTGATTACCTTTATATCGGGTGAAAAACGGTTAAAAAACCACACTGGTACACGAGCGTACTCAAGGCATTTTTCTAATGAAACATCAAGTAAGCTATCACCATTATCGTTGGTAGTGGCAATCTCAGCATCGACATTGTTCATTCGCAATGCCTGAACCATATCTAAAACAGCCTGACTAGTACCACCACGAACTTTAGCTACAGAAGGAATAACGTGGAGAATTTTCATTCATTAATCAAGTAATCAGTAATTAAGTATCAATAGGCGTATGTTTTTTTCAGAGCGGATATTTTACTTTATAGAAAAACATTGCAATTTTACAGTACATATTAAAACCTTAAAATACATTTTAGCTATAAACGCAAATCATTTATATCTAGATGATATTATTTAATTCCATATAGATTAGCTGAAAAACCATATACCTTTTCTTGATAATTCAAGTCTAGTAAATATTTGCCTAATGATAAATAAAACATTAATGCAATTACAGGAAATGTAAGGTTTGCCAGTAAAAAAGGCTCTCCAAAACTTCCTACTAAAAGTGCCGTCAAGCCGGAAATCACTGTACTAGTATGGAGAAAGTAAACAGGTTTTGTAGTACCTAGATGATGAAGTTTAAGCATCATTTTTAAGCATTCTAATCCCATCATAGTTAGAGGTATCAATCCAAGCAATCCTGTAGTAGCGGCAATAGCTAACCATGAACTTTCACCAAATCCTAAACGTTCCCCAATTAAAGGACTACCAAAGAAAGGATAATTAAGGAAATTAGTCCACATTCCTTGCCAAGCACCTTCCCTTGTGTTCTCACCTAAGACGTATCTATTAGATAAAAAAGTATAATTATTAGTTAACAAGTCTGGACTTACAAATGAAAATCCAATACCTAAGATCAAACTAATGAATAAACAAAAGCGCAGAAACATACCTATTCTATTGCGATAAAATAGCAGAATTGAAGTTATGCCCATGAGCATACCAGTGCGGGAACCTGTTAAAAATAAAAAGTAGATGTTAACAACGAGAAAACCTATCCAAAAAAATTTCATCCAATCCCAACGCCTGCGAATTTCAATCATAAACATTAAACAAGGGATAATAATTGATAACAAAGTTGAAGCATGTATTGGGTTACCAGTAGTTCCCAGAAATCGTCCATGATGAAACGTCATAGCATACATATTAAATATCCCTTGGTAGGTGCAGATGGTCACAAATATTACCCCTGTCATTGCTAGAGAGCAGATGCCTAACTGAACATTGTTTTCATTCTGCAACCATCGAGAAGGCCCCAACTTTACCATTAACATCACTGCTCCAAAGGTAATTGCAGCTTGAAGGGCAAACATTATGTTTCCATAAAAAAATATTTTGAAAAAAATAACAACCTGAACTAATGCCAGATAAATAAGAGGTTGTGGTATTACATTTCGACGCCATCCATTTTTCGTCTGTAATGCCAGTAGCAAAAGCACAGCTAGCAAAAGAATAGTTAAAGGGCGACCCACATCACGCATCTGTTGCAAAGGAAAAACTAGAGGTGGTGATTCCTCTACCCATTTATCTTTAAACTTCCCTAGTGAAGCAGCATAACAGCATAGTGAGAATAACAGCCAACGTATTCGAGTTGAATGCCTAGCTTTTTCTAAAACTATTAGACCTATAAAAATACTTAATATTCCGTAAGGACTAAACAAGAAATTAAAAAGTTTATGAATATAGTCTGAGTCCATGCTTTAAAATTTTATGATAGATGTTCAGCAATCAAATTATTGGTGTTTTGCTTAACTGTTTTTAATTGATTTACATTGTGTATCACTTCTTGCCAACGCTTTGCCCAAATATTGGCTGCATAGGGCGCAGCTAACTGTTGCGATCGCTTGCCCCATGTGGATAAATCTGCATATTGTTGATGTAAAGTTAACATCGCCTTAGCCAAGGCTTGGGTATCTCCTTGAGGAATAATTAAGCCATTATACCAAGGACGAATGACCTCAACGGCTGAACCACAGGCATCGGTACAGATGATAGGTAAACCAGCAGCCGCCGCTTCTACTAATGCCAGTGGCCAAGGGTCAAATCTACTCGGTAATATAAAAGCCCCAGCTGACTGCCATATCTGTTGCATTTCTGTCGGCTGTAAAAATCCTCGATTATCAATTCCCGGTTGTCCTTGAAGTTGTGATTCTAATGGGCCTTGTCCACAAAATATTAACGTCCAAGGATTGGATATCTGGGATCTGTAAATTTGGTAAGCTTTTACCAGCACATCAACTCCCTTTATGGGAACATAGCGACCAACGAATAAAAATGAACGTGGCCATTCAGACTGGAGACGCTTTTCCCAAAGTGAAGACCAAGCATCATAGTCAATACCATAAACTCCACGAGCAATATTTGCTGGTTTAATTCTTAATCGTGAAGCATATTGCCAGCTACGTTCTCCAGCAACGACAACACTATCCATGCGTTGCAAGTAGGAGCGTAAAAACCAGGAAGCTAGGTGCTGTTTCCACGTACCCCACCAAGGAGTATCCATCGTCATGACTAAGGCTGTTTGACTGAATTCCGGGGCAAATGCCAACTGACGATACGGTTTATGTAACCAACCGCACAGTACAAGTACATTTGGAGATTCTGCCAACACCAAGCGGTTGATGAAATTGCTATCCTGCCTTTCTTGGAGATCCAAAAGCCTACAGGGAATACCCTGCATTAATTTGTCAGAAAATGCTGTTTCTGTACGAGCTTGGAAGGCGATGATAAATATCTCTATATCCGAACAAGATTGTAATTCTCGCCAGCAAGCTGCCATGTACCCAGAAATATCAGACCAGCAGAATACAATTTTTTTAATACTCATGTTTATATGGCTTTAGTCTCTCATAATAGCTATTCCCAATTAAATCAGATAAACCCTATCCTCTAAAAACTAGCCTGTAGCCTCCCAGATATAATCTCTGGACTCAAGAAGAGGTACAGCACTAAAATTGGGAATGCTATAGCTATCTGTAACGTTGAATTAAGAGGCGTAAAAAAAGCTTAAATTTTTCTATTAAATTTTCAGAAGGTAATGAATCAAATTTTAATATCTCTGGTTCTTTATTTTGATTAAATGAATCAGGATGAATAACATTACCCATAATGGGTTTAATCCAGGGTTTACCAGGTCCGGCAAAGTGAATCACTTTCGCACTACCAATAATTTCTTTAATATATTCTATGTCCTCAATCTTCTTGGCTCTGGTAAAATACCGAGTTTGGTTATTTCTAACATCATTTAAAGTTCTTTTTCTAATGCCGCTTACTATGGCAACAGAATCTGGAGAAAAAACTTTCACATTCTCACAAAGATGTCCAGCGATTAAAGCCCAGCAAGTTTGTTCACTCCACCAATTGGTTTTTCCTTTATTTAAAATAAATTTTTTGGTTATATTTTCAATAAAATCTAAGTCAATATTCTTAGGACGAAAAATTAAAAATCCGGCATTAAGCCCAGTCAATATTTTGGTCTGAAAAGCAACTATTGGATCAGCAGAATATCCTGGCACTTCATCTACACAAAAGGCAAAATCAGGTAATGTAGATGGTAATTTAATTGGAGCAGTTATGCCTATATCCGTATCAATACTAACAATATAATCATAGTTGTAAAAATAAATGGAATAGTCAACAATACGCCTATAAAAAACACACAATTCTCGCTGTTTAGAAATAGCTGGATACTTTTGTAAAACGGATGTTAATTTTGATTCATCTAACTCTGTATTAATAAATTTTCCCCCGCTCAAAAGTTCGATTTTGGCTTTTTGCTCTGAATTTAACGTTCCATCTGATACAAAGTATTTATCAAGTTCTGTTAAATAATACTTCCAAGTTCCAACGCATAGTGGAAACCAGTCTTGCTTACTAGAGTAAGCATTACAAAGAGAAACAACTGCTATTTTATTCATAGTACCTGGGTTAATATTCTTGGCTCTTCAGTTCATTTTATGGAACATCATAAAAAATCAAACCTAATCATAGGCTGCATCTCTTGCTGTGAGTGGCTTTTAGCTTTTTAAGACTTTCTATAAAACTGCGATTTTAATTTTTAATGCTTTACCATAAAACCAACGCAAGAACCATAATCCTTTCTGTAATATTAATTTGGTGTTAAGCAAATTTCTGTAAAGCAGTGATTACCCGGTCTGTACACTGTTGCCAAGTATATTGTGCTGCACGTTTGCGCCCTCGTTCTGCGTACTCTGCTGTTAGATGAGAATTTTCTGCAAAGTTTAACAGTATTTCCACTATGGCATCAGTTTCTTCTGGATTAACAATAATCCCAGCATCTCCAACGACTTCTGGGAGAGATGCTCTGTTTGCAACAATGGCGGGAATACCTACAGCCATTGCTTCGAGTGCAGGAATACCAAATCCTTCATAGAGAGAGAGTAATAAAAGCGATGATGCTCCTCGTAGCAATCGGGGTAAATCCTCATCTCCAACAAGACCCAATAAAGTGATATTGGGTAAAGTTTTAGCGGCTTCAACGTAATCTGCTTCCGATTCACCAGCTACAACAATATTTAAACTACTTTGGCTCTTGAACAAGGCTTCTGCGACTGCAAGGACATTGTTACCCCCTTTTTTCTGACGCAAACCACCGATTACAAGCGTATATGGTGCTTCCACGGGACGCTTTAAATTTGCTGGGTTAGTTGAGGCCATATCAAAAAAGGATTGATCAATACCATTACCAACTACCACAATCTTTTGTGGATCACCTCCTAATAATTCCACCATCCTCTGCTTAGAAAACTCTGAGACAGTGAACACAATCCGACATTCAGACAAAGCACGACGCACCCAACGTCCCCACTTATAGCGAAACAACTGATGCTGCCAAGTATGTGACCAAGGTAAATTGACTTCAAATGCTTGTACATCATGAATTGTCACAGCAACCGGACATTTTGATACTGGAATGTAAGTTTCCATCGGTGCGTAGAGCCAGTCTATTTGATCTGGTAAATATTTATCCATACGCGGATACCCGAAAAGCTTCCATGTTCGTTCAGTAGCATTTTCTGGTGTCGAGAAAGTGCGCTGGGGTAGGTTACGTAGTGGACAAAGAGGGTCAAGCTTACCATCGTTTCCCAACCACTGTTTTGAGAAAAATAACTCTAACTCTATTCCGTCGAGTTGTGCCAATCTCAGTAGAATATTATTCATGTGTCGCCCTACTCCTGTACAGGGAATGTAGGTACGGATAGGGTGAATATAGGCAGCAATTCTCATAAATTTTTATAACAATTGCCTCTAAAGGAGAAAAGGATAAATCAGTATATACTTCAAATCTGTAAGTATCACTCAATTTGAGCAGGCGAGCGCACTGAATCATTCAATGGAATCAAAATCAGGCGTAAATCTGGGTTGAAAGCGCAGTAACTATTTACACCAGATTCATTTGTTACAAATATTGTTCAAAATGGTATTACCTCTTGGAAGCAGGGATTAAACTGATGCTAGAAGTTTTTGAACTTTGTGCAACTATAAGACCATCAGGGTTCCAAGATTCACTGATACGATAATGATCTATAATTTTATACTCTGCCTCTTTCAGTAAAGAGATGCAATCTTCATGCAGAGAATCAGAGTGTGTTGATATGAATAAAAAATCGATAGCTTTTTTTTGCAAGGTTTCTTCTGCTCCTTGAAGCATTTCTAGCTCATATCCTTGAATATCGCTGTGCAAAATGCTGACCCGTTCTAAAGAGAACGATTTCATGATTTGATCAACAGTAGTTATCTTTAGATTACCGTCTTGATATTCATTTTTACCAATACCTGCTTGCAAAAATTCTCCTTTGAAAGAATTCATTTTAAAATGATACCTTCCATAATTTAGATGCGAAAGTTTTGGCTCTACCATTATGGTTCGAGCATGAGGTATTACTTTTTGAAACCATAGAGAATAATAAGCCCAATAGCTGCCCAGCTCTATCATTGAAGAATTTGCTGGAAGGCTAAGAATTATATCCCTAAACAATCTTTCCTCTTGAGGTTCATGAATACCCAAAGCACGTTGCATCAACTTTCCATGTGCATATCCCTGATAAGCTGTAGGAAGAACCCGAATTCCATTATGCATAACTAGCTTACCATTAAGCACTTTACCTGCATTACTCACTTTATCTAGTTTCCACCAATCTGGGCAATCTTCAAAAGGATTACTAGACTCATTAGCCATCCTGATTTCTTTAGTATCTCTCCTAACTAGAAAGTCAATGAAGTGAAGTAATCTTAGGAATCGATTTTTTAAAGAAAGGGTAAATGAATTTTGTTCTAACCATGCCATTTTTGACTTTACTTCAACCATGTGAGTGCCTCACTATTTCAAATATATGTATTTTCATTATTTTACCCGAATCTGAGCATATTTCTTACTATTTTCAGTGTTATTTTATTAACATTCAAGATTTATGATTTCAAAGTTATTTGAAATTCGCATAGTTTTTTGCTTTTTTAATTAACAGCAATATAAATTAAGACATTCAATTAGAAATTTGTTTTTAAAAGGTTTTTATTATTAATTTGTCATAACCACTCTGGGAAAGCTATTTTTATCTCCATAAAACTACCGGAATAACCTTATTTATTTCATAAGAAACTGGTTTTTAATTTGGTGATAATATGTATTAATGATTCTATTTCTACGCAAAGCTTCCTTTAAAATAATAATTGCTGGCAATAGTCTGTGTCTTGTATTATAAAGATTTTTATATATCAAAGATGATTTCAAAAATCTATATTTTTTAAATAGCGATCGCCTGGGCATAATAGAGTTAAATGATATACCTGCCCAGTGTAAGAGGATTACTTGCTTTTTATGATCTAATCCCCCATAGTCCCACAGATAATATTTTCCCTCCTGCCAGTAAATTTCTCCTGGTTGTCTTGCCCAAGCGTTTTGACAGATACCCCCAATTACTTCAGCAAGATGCCCATAACGAACTTGCTTGATATCGCAGCAGTAATTGATAAAAGCTTGATCGGTATTGCGGGGATTAAGCTGATCTCTTATTTTTAGTGCATCCTGTGCGAGTTGCTCAAACTCATCAATTGAAAACAGTTCTTTACGGGCAGCCCATCGGCCGGAGTTGAAGCCACGCCCACGTCCTTGTCTCAACAGTTCTTGACGAAATGCTCCCTGCTCGTAAACTTGATCAACAGCACAGTCGTAATGCAGAAAATCAAATTCTAGGTTTCTGACTGCTTCGATAAACGGTTGAAGATTGGCTAATACTACCTGACGGACATCTAAGTACATGAAGTAGTCTAGTGTCCCCCAAAAGGAGGCATAGCGGCGAAACCAATAAGGTCCCGTAGGTGTGTAGCCTAACTCAAATGCTTTACCGATCGCCTCTAAACGAGAAAATGATGAATCAGTATATACTTCAAATTTGTAAGTATCGCTCAATTTTAGTAGGCGATCGCACTGGTCATCAAACGGAATCAGAATCAGGCGTAGTTCAGGGTTAAATGTGCGGTAACTATTGAGAAAGGCGATTGTCCAATCGTATACTACATCATTGGCAGAAAAATAAACGCCAATATTTTCTGAATTAGCCATTGTTGGTGTTAGTCCATTTCAGTTTAAATTGAAAAATTTCTTCTTCAGTATAAAAATGCTTACAATATTTGGAATCATAAATATGATTTACAAAATCATTAGGAAAATTAATCATGTCAACCACTAGCTTATTAAGCTGGGCTGATGGTTTTTTATGTGTAACATTTGCGTTAGTCATCTTTTGTATTGGTAATTCAATAAAATCTTGTAGATTTACTAAAATTTTATGCTGATCTTTGAAATCTTCAATTCTTAGAACAAGTACATCCAAATCATCTCTAGATATAATTTGTCTTTTTGCTGGATAGTCGAAGGATTCTGTATAAATATCAATTCCTGTAAATTTCAAAAATTCATGATCAAACCATTCAACTGCATCATAAAAATTCATGCGATTTTTAATTATTAACTCACAAGCATCATTCGGACTAATTGTTAATAAATCTTGCTCTGTTAAACCATAAAGATGAGGATTTTGAAAAAATCCAGAAACTTTTTTTGCAATTGGATCACGAACTATGCTGATAATTTTAAAGCGTTTACCAGGAATAGATTTTAATTCTTGTATTTGTTTTGCTAGTTTGATACAGGGATGATTTTTACCTACTTCAGGTTCTGTTGCCTCTAGCCATTCACGAGATAAATAATGAGCATGGAAAATATTGGCAACTTTCAACTCTCTTTCAAGTGTTGCATTAATTGTGCTTGAGCCTACTTTGCCCATTGTGTAGACTATATAAATGTCGTTCTTTAATGACCAATAAAGTTTTGGATCAGTTATTCTGGATATTAATTTATGTACATTCTGCTTATTGATGCCATTTCTTCGTAAATAATTTGTAAATCTGTTCATATTTACTCCAACAAATAATAATTGGTTCATAGTAATTTTATGAAATTTTATCTTTGAGACGTTACCTAATGCAGATTAATTTCAATTAAAATTTTTATAAATTCTGATTATAAAAAATTTTATTAATGTTGTAGCTTGTACGAAAGTATAAACATGACCATGCAAAGTTTAGGAGAGAGGAAATCGTACATTGCTTGGGTTCGTGTTTAGATGGATACCAAGAAAAACTTTGAGATAGTTGCTTACTGTAATAAGTATAAAGATGGCGCATGGGGACATACTTTTTAGATGCCCAGGGTTTATCTGCTCCTGTGTAGTGAATAATTTTAGGATTTTGCATTCGCTTGGTTATCTCTTCATTTTGAGGCAAGCCTAGCAATTTCTCTTTATAAAGCCGTGCTTCTACATTCCAAACACCCGGTAAATGACAATAATTTTTCCAAAACACAACATTTAAAGCATCTTGATCGTTGTAGTGAAGCTTATTGGCGTTTTTAGTTGCCCATGTAAGAGTTAATTCACCATATCGGTTCTTACGCCAATGGATAGAATCTATCAATATTACACCACCATTGAAGTAAATATCTTCACCCTCAACATCAAAATTTTGTCTAAAAATATCCTGATAAGGAAACTGGACATGAGGGGTAGCAGCTATTGGTTTTTTTTCTAATTCCGTGTTAAATAACTCAACAATATCCCCTAAAACAATAAGGTCACAATCTAAATAGATAATCCGATCGCATTGTCTCAATATGTCCGCACCACAGAGTCGTGAATATACATTCAAATTAAGATGTTCTTGAACAATGGGCAAAGAGTTAAATAAACTAAGATCAATAGGTATAATTGATACTTTGGCATCAAATTGAGTACAAATTTGTTGAATTTTTTGAGTGTTTTGCTGAGAAATATCAGGTGAAAGAATATAAAATTCTAAATTTTCAGGACTTGATGAGTTTTTTAAAATTGAAAGTATTGTTACTGCACAGTAGCGAGCATAATTCTCATCAGCAGAGAAAAATATAGATATTTTATTGTTCACTGTAGAAACCGCTGTTAACTTTAGAATATCAATCTAACTTAATCTCAATTTATCTTGAGTACGTTGGACATAATAATCGCAACGACGAATAAACTTCTCCATAAATTTGTTGTGCTTACCACTCCTATAAGCTAGTTTTTGCAACCATCTAGCCTGACGAGATTCATTACCACGAGGATATTCTGTTTGCAAAATTGGTACATCTAAAAATTGGCAAATTTCCTCATAGGCATAACCTAAACTCAAATCAAGCACTAGTAGGTCGTCTCTATCTCGAAAATAATCAAAAACCTCTGAATGGAAGTTATAGTAACAAGCTCGATAAAGTTCTACATCGAAATTGCTTGAGCCAAAGAATTCTTGATTAAAAGCATCATAACTAGATTTCCATTCCCAGATAGAACTTCCTTCACTGAGTAACCATTCCATGCTTTTTAACCACCCCTCTACGGGCCTTGTAGTTAAAATAAATCCAGAACCAGGGCATAACCTATCTAACTTTTGGTAAAGCATAGGGATAGGCGTATCTACGAAACAAGTGTATTTGCTAAGGATTGAGTAATCATCATTTTCATAAAAACTGAACGGAAAATGAATAGATGGGATTTTTAGTTCATTTAAAGCAACATCTAGGGAAGTTGTTCCTGTTCTTGGTAACCCAATTCCAAATACTTTATTAAATCTCATAATTATCTTAATTAAACTGAATAATCTAAGTTAACTGGCTTTGATACCAGAAGTACCCCGCAATCTTCTTAATTGCAAGATTGTTGATTTAGGTAAAAATGACTTAATAATTACAACCAGTTTCCCAAAAATCTTGTAGCTTATCCATTCACTACCATATTGAATTAAGCGGTGATAGAACGGGACTAACCCTTTACTGAGTCTCCAGCGTTCATGAATATAAAGCATCAGTTCTCTAGAACTACCACTGCTACAATCAAACACACAAAAAAGAATATTTTGGCTGAAAAATTTCTTGCCATCTCGATACAACCGCGCCAGTAGATCATGATCTGCACACCAGGTATAACTTGTGTCAAAACCATATTCCTTTTGACACGATAACCTAACTATAGTAGCTTGATGAGAGGTTGGCATATAACGCCAAATTTCCTCAACTGGCTGAGGCATTCTTTGAAAATATCGTGTTTCTAAATTATCTACTAAAACTTCTTCAACACCTGCCAAAACTACATCAGTATCGCTATTTAAAGCATCAGCTAAACTGCTAAGGGAATTAGGAGCATAAAAACAATCGCCTGCATTCATGTACAAAATCCAATCGCCTGAAGCCATCTGTGCAGCTTTATTCATAGCATCGTAAATGCCCTGATCAGGTTCACTGATATATTCGCTTATGTGTTGAATATATTTTTGAATAATTACTTTAGTATTATCTTGCGAATCTCCATCAATAACTATGTATTCTATATTAGGGTAGTCTTGCTTAATAATACTGTTTATGGTTTTTTCTATTACTTTTTCAGCATTTCTAGTAACTGTAACTACAGTTACTTTAGTACAGTAGATATTCATTTTTTAATAAAGATTATGCAGTATGTGTTATTAATAATTTTGTTATCCATTAGTTTTTAGCTTGAAGACTAATAATTGAGTGTATTAATGATTAATTTGTATCATAAGTACAAATAACTGAATTCCGCAGTCTCCAAATTATTATATTCTGGGAATGAATTGATTTTTCCATTCACTGATATTGCCAATAGGAATTTTAATAACTGTTTTTTGATTTGAGTTTATCCAATTAGCGATGGCTTCTATATTCTCTCTAGACACAGTTGGTAAATTAGTGTCTTTAGCAATCTCCGTTGCTCTGTTATCTACAGAAATAATTAAAGTTCTTCTTTTGGCCTGCAATGCTCTAATACCAGCGTGTAATCTAGTACCTATATAGTCAACGTCACATTCCAGCAACAGTTTATCTAGTGCTTTCAAAGTTGGTTTTATATAAACTATCTGCTCATCTTCACCACACATATCTTTCATATATTTAAAGTCTTCAGGTTGTTGTATCCAAAAGAAAACCTTTTTATATTCATCTTTTAATAAATTAATTATTTGAAAATCATATTCTGGACATTGCCTGTATTTAGTAAAAGTTAATAATACAAAACTAGATTTTTTAGATGGAATATTAGAACAATGTTCTTCAGTTAAAGACCACATTGTGGGACAAGAAGTATTTATGACATTATCAATTCCAATTGATTTTAACTGCTTTTCAGTATAGCTATCTCTGACGGAATGGAAAAAATCTTTGTTGAGTACTTTATTGTAGAGAATTTTCGTATATAAATTAGGTTTTGGCTGATATCTCCACCAACCTACACCCATTAAAATTATATCCTTAATAAAAAGGGAATCCCACAGGCTTATTTTCCATTGATTGTAAGAGTTCATGTTAGATGACAAAAGATTTGTCCCTCCAACCATAACATATTCACTTTGTTGAATATAATTATAAGAAAGTTTGTTGATAACATCGTGTGTTTGTAATCTTATAAAGAAATCACCATTAAATATTTCATTTAATATTTTATTTACTGCATCCATAATAATTTGATCACCAAGATTTGTGCCACAAATGGATGTGTCTAATATAGTAATTTTTTTCATAAAACGAATATTTTATTTATTCTATAACTTTGGGAGTAGTTTAAATTCAAGAAAGGAGAAATTGATAAATTTAAAATTTCCCTTATCAAACGTCGACAAAAATAAGCATCCTAAAACCACCGATGTGGGATACAAACACTACCATATTTTCCATCAGCAATTACTGGATATCCTCTTATATATCCTTGTTCGACTTCTAAAATTGCTGCTGCTTCTAAGTGATCTTGTAACTCCCCTTCGCTTGTAATTGCCACATTTATTCTATAGCGTCCAGGAACTAACAGTAGTTCATCAATGTCACAAATAATTTTTTCTGGATTTGATGAATAATTTTCATCTTCACTCATGTGTTTTCTACTATTAAAGTTGGTCACAGGTTGACCATACTGATCATATATCGTAAAAGAACAAGACATTTGAGGCTGTTCATTTGTGACATAAAAAACAAAACGAGCAGGGCAACCTGTCGCTAAGGTAGTTGAGCAATCCTCTCCTGAAAATACATCAACTCTGGAAAGGCGCGTTTTGCCTTTACCTCTGCGATCAGTTCTTTCTAGTAAATTATTGGAGGCAGAATTTTCTAATTCTTGTAAATAAAGACTAACTGTCTCTGAAGTCGTACCATCTGCAATTACTTTTCCTTTTTTTAAAAGGATTCCCTTATCACATAAAGTTTGCAAAATTCCCAAGTTATGACTCACAAATAAAATAGTCCGGCCTTCTTGTCCAACATCCTCCATCTTTCCCAAACATTTCTTCTGAAATTTGATATCGCCAACAGCAAGGACTTCATCTACTACCAAAATATCCGGTTCTAAATGAGCAGCAACTGCAAAGGCTAAACGCACATACATACCGGAAGAGTATCGCTTTACAGGGGTATCTAAGAACTTTTCTAACTCAGCAAACGCCACAATTTCATCAAACTTGCGTTTAATTTCAAATTTACTCATCCCCAGAATTGCACCATTAAGATATATATTTTCTCTTCCTGTTAACTCTGGGTGAAAACCAGTACCTACTTCCAATAAACTTGCAACTCTTCCCTTAATTTTGATCTGTCCTGTAGTAGGTTCAGTAATCCTACTTAAAATTTTCAATAGCGTTGATTTACCAGCACCATTATGTCCAATAATTCCTACCCTATCACCTTGCTTAATCTCGAATGAGACATCTTTAATCGCCCAAAATTCTTCACCATGAGGATTCTCAACTTTGGCTTTGGGATTAATTAAACTTCCAATAGACTTGAATTTATTAGCAATTACGTCTCTTAAGGCAGTATAGCTTTCTTGCTGCTGATGCCCAATAATATATTTTTTGCCTAAGTTTTCAATACGAATAACAGTATCAGACATAAGTTAATAAGCAGGTATTTTGCTAGAGAAACATTAACTAATTAGTCTAGGTTAATGTTTCTCTCAGGAGGAAAAATAATCTATAGTTGCTTACAAACAAGCAGAAGACATCACTGCACTATTACACAATACTTCAAACTGGTCTATGACTTTTGCTACACTTTGTTCAAGAGATTCTTTGTTAGTGAAACATTCAACTTCTGGTTTTAAAGGAGGTTCATAAGGATCATCAATTCCTGTGAAAAATTTAATTTCCCCTTGACGCGCTCGTTTATACAAGCCTTTTACATCACGCTCTTCACAAGTAGACAAAGGTGCATTAACATAGACTTCAATAAAGTTACTACCTATTTTTTGGCGTACCTCCTGGCGCACATCCTGATATGGTGATATTGCAGAAACTAGCACTACTACTCCGTTACGGGTTAATAGCTGGGCTACAAAACCAATGCGTCTAATATTTTCATCTCTATCTGCCCTACTAAAACCTAAATCTCTAGTTAGATTTTGACGGACTATATCTCCATCTAACACTTCAACTTTTAGTCCACGAGTACGCAGACGTTGTGCTACTTCAGAGCTAATTGTGGTTTTACCTGCACCACTTAGGCCTGTAAACCAAATTGTTGCACCAATATCCTTCATTTGATTAACTCCTGTGATTTTGATTAAGATATATATCTCTGGCTGAAATATGAGGGGGTTACTAAGTAAAAATGAGGTTTTACAACTATCAGCCCTCCTAAATTACATCGGCAAACTTCCGTTCCATCTTGCGGAAATACCAAATACCACTAATAAAGAGCCAAAATACTAATGCTAAAGACAGGATAAAACCTGGTAAATATATGTGTGATTCACCACCCAAAATTGCCCACCGGAAACCATCTATCACCCCAACTATTGGGTTTAATGAGTAGATAAGTCGCCATTGTTCTGGCACAACGCTGCTGCTAAAGCCAACGGGTGAAATATATAAACCAAACTGCACAATAAAGGGGACAATATACCGAAAATCACGATACTGCACATTTAAAGAAGCTAGCCATAAACCAGCACCCATTGAAGCAGCAAAGGCAACAGCAATAAAGAATGGTAGTGTCACAATTCGCCAACTTGGTACAAAGTTATACCAAGCCATGAGAGCCAGTAGGATCATGCCAGAAATCATAAAGTCCACAAAGCTGACTACTACTGCACTTGTGGGTACTACTAGGCGAGGGAAATACACCTTTGAAATTAAATTGGCATTGCTGATTAAGCTGTTGCTACACTCTGAGAGGGAATTGGCGAAGAATTGCCAGGGGAGCATAGCTGAAAATACCAAAATTGGATAAGGCGCACCCTGGGAAGGTAACTTTGCTAATTGCCCAAACACGATTGTAAACACTAACATCGTGAGAAATGGACGAATTAATGCCCAAGCGATACCAATTGATGTTTGCTTATATCTAACTAAAATGTCACGCCAAGCCAGAAAATAGAATAGCTCTCGGTAACGCCACAAGTCCTGCCAATACTGCTGCTCTGTACGTCCAGCTTCAATCAATAACTCTTGCTTGGCAATACTTTTTTGACTATTCATACTTATATAGTTACTAATTGAAGATAAATATAAAATTTATCTCACACTTAACTTACACTCTGAAAAGCATTGAGAGTTTGACAGCTAACTTGTCTAGAATTTCTACGGGTAAACTCTCCCACAGAAGGATTACCATAAGGATCAATCACCCCAGTTACTTGCTGCCATAACTCCCTAGGTGCTAAAGAAATCTCGTAGGTGCGATCGCTACATTGCCGAACATGATACCAGTTTTTTTGCTGGCACTCTTCGCACCAGAAAGCCTCTAACCATTCTCCCTGTATGGGAACGGCTGTTTTATTGGCTATTAACAGCGATGCGGCTCGCTTACTAAAACCCCGTTGCTGTAACTGACCAGCTTGGTCAGCAAACATTTTATATTTTTGACTCACGCTATCAACATAGCACCCATGAACAGGGCAGTAGATAGCCCGCTTTTTGGAACGTTTTCGATTTCGGTCACACCTTCTCTGCAATTCGACCTCCCAATATAAATAAACAATTTGAACCGGGAAGGTTACGTTTGGAGGGACTGAGATCAAAAAGACCATCAAAGCCCAACTCCTAAAAACTAGCACCCTGTATTTAGAGAAAGTATTGGATTTTTTCCTTACTAAGTTGTTACTTGATTTACATACAAGCTTTTTCAGAGCAAGGATTTAGATAAACAGGGTAACAAAATTAAAAGGTGATTTTTAATCTCTTAAGTTTGTCTTGTTACCTGTATTTCTCCTTAATAAATTATACCATGAATGGGTAAGTTCTATACATGAACTTCTTTGAAGTATAGATGAAAATTATGTAATCACTAGATTTTCATCAGCTTACTTGCTATTAATTTGAGGAACGGGTGTAATCTCATCAGCAAACAATGCCTGACGCAAAACCTTCAGGTATTGCTGAGAAATAACTTTCGGTGTAAAGTGCGATCGCATATACTGACGACCTGCTTTACCCATGCGCTCCCCTAACTGTTGGTCACGATTGAGCAAGCGAATAAATTGCGCCAGCCCATGACCATCACCATTATCGAATGTTGCACCACAGTCAGCTTCGGTAATTAATTGCCTCATATATGAATAGGGAGAACAAATCACTCCTATTGGTCTTCCGGCAGCTAATGCTGAGTAAAGCTTACTAGGTACAACTAAACTTTCACTGGATGGGTCAATACTCACTAAAGATAAATCACAAGCCGTGAGAGAATACGGCAAAACATCCTTGTCTTGATATGGTAAAAATGTGAAATTTTTTAGCCCTAGTTGATTTACTTCCTGAATTAATTCTTCACGTTTTGCCCCGCCACCAATACACATAAATTGCACTGGTTCATGTTGCAGTTCTATAGCAGCTTTCAAGATGGTATCAATGTCATGACATCGACCCATATTGCCAGAGTAAAGCACCGTAAATTTATTAACTAAGTTATACTTCCAAGCAAACCAGTTTTCTTGCTTGGCTATCGGTACAATTAAATCCGGGTTAGCCCAACTGTGAATTACAGAAATTTTATGATCTACTTGGGGACAGTTCGCTACAACCCTCTGTTTCATCGCAGGGCTAAGAACAACAATCCCTTTGGCATTTAACCAGACTCGTTTATTCATTGCCTGCCAAAGTCGCACTACCCAGTTACGCTTGGAAACAACTCCTAGTGCGATCGCAATATCAGGATAGAGATCATATATTATGCAGACATAGGGCAATTTGAATAAGAGATTGGCTAAGTATCCTATAAATGGCAGAAATGGTGGGGCTGTAGTTACCAATAATATATTGTTACGCCGCCAGGCTCTTAACAGATACAGTAAAGCCCGTAAGGTATACAAGACACCATTAACAGCTTTACCACGAATTCTGCCTGGCCAAAGTTGAGCAGTGCGCGATCGTTGAATTTTAATCCTCTCCACACGCTCAAAACATGGAGCGGACTGAGAACTAAAAGCATACCCAGGCTGACTTGTAAAAACCTCGACATTGACACCTTGCTGTCCCAAGTTTTTCACGAGTTCCTCAATCAATTGCCCCGTAGCAGCATAGTCTGGGGGAAAAAATTGGGTAACTACAGATAAATTAATGGGCTTTTGAGCTTTTAAAGAATGCTCAGATGTATATTCTAAAGGAATAGAAATGGATTGCGATAACTGTTGGTTAATCCATTCGTTGAGCTTCATCGATGTATCCTAGAACTGTAAATTTTGTTGACGATACCACCGAACTACTCAAGCCATTTATTGATTTACATGAATAAAATTATACTTTATTACATGCAAATACTTCTATGTGATGTAACTGACTAAATCTGTAGTTAATTTAGTCTTCACATATTTTTCTAAAACAAGGGAACACAGTAGGGAAATCTCAAATAACGGTACTAGTTCCAAAAATAGACACACACTACTTTGGTAACTATCTATCCAATCAGAGTAAGCAGTAGAAAAGGCTCAAAACTTGATGTTTTCGGTATTTAACTACTCAAATCAAGCAGCGATTAATGTCTACTCTCCGACAGCTAACTCGCTAAATTTCTAGTTTAGAATGATGATTCTAAGTATTTTTCTTTCTTGATCTGATCATTTTTTACTTTTATTTTATGTTTACTATTTGTACAACTTGATAATACATAAGCGTTTTTACGGTGATACTTTTTTGACAAGAACAAGCATATCATGTTTTCTATTAGACAAGTATTCTTTATTGAAAATTCATTTTTATACAATATCTCTCAATCAAGTCTTTACAAAAAAGTCTAGTATTTTCCGCGCATAGATAGTTTTATCTATTAATTTTAAAATTAAATACCTATGCGGGAATCCTAGCCAGCAATGATTTCAGCACCAAGCCCAAAAAATCATAAGTCATAACTATACAATCCACACATAACCAAAATCAGCTTGAGAAAACTAGAGAAAATTGCAATTTTCTGCCCCTGTGGAGGCAGTTTTAGGTCTTGTCACCGCAATTTTAATCGTCTGCAACAAGATTTCAGCTTCCAACTACCGAGACTAGCCACTAGCAACATATCAAGAAATATGAAACACTCTTCTTCTCTCTTCCTTGTCCCCTGCGCCCTGTGTTTCTTGAAAAAACTATACTTGTATACTTAAAATGAAGGTATGATTATTATCAACAATCTAGAAAAATATTTGCGCTTTTTAAAAATGAGCATAGTGTAAAAAATCATAAATATACTTTATGGTTTGTTTGCACATCTTGAAAGTAATGTAGTTTTTGCGATATTGTATATTTAGCTACAGACTTTAGAAGTCCTGCTTTTATTCTTACCGACAGACTCAGTGGATACTATTAGTTAAAATTGAAGATTATATAGACACCTCAAAATTTATTTCTCAATATAATATATGGATAATCAGTCTTACAAAGCGGCAAATTCTAACCATAGTAACAACTCTGCACAGCCCTTTTTTCAAAATCTACCCGTTCCTGTCAATGAAGAGCAAGGGGAGGAATGGGACTATCAAGAATTTTTGATTCTTTTACAGCGCAGAATGGTAGTCATTGTAGGCATAGCTACAACTGTGATGATAGGTGTAGTTATTAACTTGATATTAAATCCTAAACCGCCACAATATGAAAGCAGTTTTCAAATGCTTGTTGAACCTGTTACTGATGATACCAAAGTAGTTGATATTGTTAAAGAAACTACCCCATCTAGCCAATCTAATAAATCTACTTTAGATTATGATAGTCAAATTCTAGTCCTCAAGAGTCCTCAACTAATTGCTAACAGCATTAATCAACTGGTAAAGGATTATCCAGACATTAACTATAAGGATCTGATCCAGTCTCTTAGTATTGTTCGCATAGGTGAAACGAAGATTCTCCAAGTTAGTTATCGAAGTAAAGAGGCACTGGAATCGAAAGCAGTATTAGAAAAAATTGCTCAAGAGTATTTAGAATACAGCCAGGAGAAAAGGCAAACTAGACTACGTCAAGGAATACAATTTCTTGACAAAGAACTACCATCTTTGAGAAATCGAGTAGAGCAAATTCAGCGAGAATTGCAGATTTTTCAACAAAAATATAAATTTGACACCCCAGAATCCCGTGCCGAGCAAATTGCTCGACAGACTGCTGATTTAGCGCAACAAAAGCAAGCACTGCAACTACAGCTAGAGCAGGCTCGTGCCAATTCTGCTTTTTTACAAAGTGAAGAAGGTAAGAAAGCAGTGCTGGATAGTTATCCCGTATATCAGGCATTAAATAGTGAGTTGCGCCAATTAGATATTCAAATTGCTACTACATCAGTGCTTTTACAAGACGAAAATCCCAATCTCATTACATTAAAAGAGAAGCAGGAAAAGCTAGTACCAATAATACAGCAAGAATCGGAGCGATATATACGAACCAAGCGAGCAGAAGCAGCATCTGCTCTCAAGTCTCTAGAGGTTAATCAACAAGCACTAGAAAAGAGCCAACAAATCCTAGAGCAAGAACGCCAGCAATTGCCAATCTTATCACGAAAATATACCGAACTACAGCGCACATTACAACTTGCAACTGACAGTTTAAATCGCTTTTTATCTACCCGCGAAAATTTGCAAATTCAAATTTCTCAGACAGAAATGGGTTGGCAGTTGATTAAAGAACCTGATCTGCCAACAATTCCTGTGGTTTCTTCCGGTATTATACGTGATGTCATCCAGGGGTTTGCTGTCAGCATATTCTTGGGTATCGGTGCTGCTTTGCTCATGGAGAAACTCGACCATACTTACCATAATGCCCGTAGCATCAAGGAGAAGGTAAAAATTCCTTTATTGGGAAGTATTCCCTTTGAAAAAGAACTGCAAAGTAGTCAAGCTCAAACCATCAAACCACAAAGCCCCATCATTAAAATCTCAGATTCACTTCCTGAAACTGTTAGCGGAGTAAGCACTCTAGCAGCACAAGACTATAGCAATTATTCCACAAAATTTTTAGACGCCTTACGAGTGCTTTATACAAATATTCAATTACTCAATTGCGATCGCCAACTCCGCTCTATTACCGTAAGTTCAGCTATGCCAGGTGACGGTAAATCAACAATGGCTTTTTATCTAGCTCAAGTAGCTACAGCTATGGGGCAAAGAGTATTACTCGTAGATGCGGATCTTCGCCAACCCAAGATTCACACCCTATCAAATCTTAATAACCTATGGGGATTGAGTAGTTTACTTACTTCAAATTTGCCAGTAGAAGAAGTAGTGAGACAACTACCTACCATGAACGCACTATCTGTTGTTACGTCTGGGCCCGTACCACCTGATTCCGCCAAATTGCTCTCATCAGAAAAAATCAAGCGGTTGATGACAGATTTTCATAATACATATGATTTAGTGATTTATGATACTCCTCCTTTAGTTGGACTCGCTGATGTTAACTTGATAGCACCCCAAACCGATGGGATTTTGATGGTAGTGAAGATTGATCAAACAGAACGTTCTGTATTTGAGAGAGCTATAGCTGACCTCAAATTTGCTCCCATGAATGTTTTAGGGATAGTTGCTAACGGACAGAAAAGTAATTTAAACAGTTATTAATCAACTAAATAGCCTCTAATACTCTACTTTCTGTAAAAATGAGGCTTTTTAATTCCATGCTTAAAGAGCTTACGTACTAGATTACGTAAACTAGCATCTCCTCGCAACACTATATCTCTTAGTTGTTGTTCTGGGCGGCCTCGGAAGGAAGTTACGTGATAATATTTTTCTGTTGCAGCAGGTTTTGGTGAAAAGTAGTAGTTTGATACACAACACCGCCGACCATGATGATTAATAGGGCTAACTGAGTGCAAGGAAGTTCTATTTGTAACCATAATCACTAGGCGATTAAATTTGCTGTGGATAGTTCTACAAGGCTGTTTTAAACCTTCATCCCACAGTTCTAGATTCCCACCATAGTCTTCCTGCCAATCGGGTGTAACATAATACAGCAGATTTAAAACACGATAATTATTAATATCTTTATCATGGGAATTATCCAAATGAGGATTTAAGAAGCACCCATATTCCATCAGACTAAAGCCGGCAGCATAGAGGTATTCATCTGGAATTAATTTTTCAAAGCCAGTGATCTCTGCAATTAAATTTACAACTCTGTTATCTTGAAAAGCATAAATAATTTCTTCTAAAATTGGGTTGTATTTATTTAATTGTATGCCTACGTATTTATGCTCTCGAATATCTTTTAACTGCAATAAATGTTCTTTTTCCGGAAAAGCATTATAGATTTCTATGACATCCTTTTCATTTAATAAGTTATCTATATAACAAGTGTTTATCCGCTCTTTTATCGCAAAATCATCCATTAAAGCGGATTTAGACTGTTCAAGTCTAGTTAAAATTTGCTCAACATAATGATTCCGTAGACTATTTTTGTGTAACATTTGTAATCTATCCTAGTGGTGTAAATAAATTTACATCATTTTACTATCTTGATAAAGATATAAGCCACAGAGTGCTTAACGTATTCAGCGAAATTTGCAATCTTTAATTATAGGTATTTTGCCTGATGAAATTATGAACTATCTTTGTGTTTTTTTGCCTAATCCATAGTTATTCATTTATGTCAACTAGAATTATACATAAACTTGTTGTTATTTTTAAATAAAGTATGGCTAATGACAAAAACAATTTGGTATATTCTTCTTATCACCAGATAAATCAGTAAATATACGCCTAAATTCTTAGTCTATGTTAAAACAAGCGATCAAGAACTGCTCTCAGTATTTTTCTCGTCCAGAGGAGATTGAGAGATGGGATGAAGATATTATTGTTTGCAAGATTTTAAATCCCACTCCAGCAATTCAAGCCAATAGCTACTACTTTGGACATCCACAATGGGGGCTAAATTATTTTGACGCGTGTCATAGAGATGAAAAATTTGTGGAACTGTGGGGAGAAATTATTGGTAGTTGGCATGGCAAAGTAGTTGTGGATATTGGTTGCGGCCCGGGTAATGTCTATGCTTCTCTAAAGGATGTTTGTGGTGAACCTGAGTTATTAATTGGTGTAGATGTTTCTCTCGGTGCTTTAAAAATAGCCCATCAACTTGGATACGCAGCCATTCTAGCCGATGCTCAAAATCTACCTTTGGTTTCTGGGTTTGCTGATATTGTGATACTAAATGCGTCTTTGCACCATTGCGATGATATGTCCAAGGTTTTGCAGGAAGCTGCTAAGTTGGTGCGTCCTGGTGGACTGTTAATCACAGATCACGATCCCCAAAAAAGTGCTTATGAGTTCAAAGGTTTAGGTTCGCTATTATGGCAATTGCGGTTGCCAATTTATAGATATATGAAACGAGGTGGACATTCCTCAGCAGAGGAGCAATCCTGGGGTTTGGCAACAGAGGTACATCACAGGGCCTGTGATGGTGTCACATCAGAGATGTTCTATGAGTTGCTAGAACCGATGGGGTTTGCAGTTAAGGTTTATCCTCATAACCACACGGTAGGGGCAGAAGCGTTAAAGGGCAACTACGGTAAGCCATTTTGGAAGTATCGTCTAGCTCAGAAATTATCAGGTATAGACCCCAACTCCCCAGAGGCGGCATTGTCTTTGATGTGTGTTGCCACTCGTATGGATTGACAAGGGAATAGCAAAAAATTGTGCCAAAATACTAGGTGTTATTAGTGTGCGTTGGTAATGATTTCTTGGTATTTCTACGTTTTCTCTCACTAACGCACCCTACATAACATAGCGTTATTTTTTCTTTTCACGATCTTCACTGACGTTTTAACTTCTCCCTTTCAATCAGACGAATTGCCAGGATAGTTTCAGCTAAAACACGCTGAAATACGTAATACCAACCATGCCAACCATCAAAAATCCAGCCTTCGATAATCAAGCAATAGAGAAAGACCATCCAAGGAGCTAAAATTTTTCGTCTGCGGATACGGTCAACCCAATCAAGTTCGTTGATGGGAGTTTCTAGTATTTTCTTGGATTCAAGGACTGTATAGCGTTCTTGTGACCATAACCAACGACTAAACGGTTTGCGATCATCGTGGTAGAGATAAGCAGATAGTACAGCTGATTGACCAGTCAGTTGTAAGACTTGTGTATGTCCATCATCGATATAAATAGCTTTACTTTTTTGAAACAGGACTTGGCGGGGAGGAAGTATTCGGGTGTTGCGAACGGGTTTGCCAAATATACAGTATTTGAATCTGGCAAAGTAGCCATCAATTTGTCCATCGACAGATAAGCCGGACATTTCAGAGATTAACTCATCTGTAACTATATAATCTGCATCTAGAGAAAGTACCCAAGGGGACTGAACTTTTTCTAAACCATAGTTCCATTGTTGACCGTGGGTATCGAATTTACGTTGAAATACCTGGACTTGTGAATAAGAGTTAAGAATTTCTAGGGTTGTATCGGTACTATAGCTATCAATAACTATGATTTGTTTTGCCCAAGTGAGACACTCAAGTGTGCGTCCAATATTGGGTTCTTCATTATAAGTAAGAATTAGGGGAGTGATTTGCTCTAACATGGATACACTTATTCCATCAGAATTAGACCAATTCTCTGTAGTAGGTGTTTGCATAGGAATTTAGATATAGGAATCCGATGTGATGGTTGAAATACGGGTAGTGTAGGTTTTGCCAACCAAAAGCTAGATGCTGTGGGCTGCATTACTTAAAATTTTTCACATACGATTTGATTTAGGATTCCGATAATTGATGTAGTTAGAAGTGGAGTCTTTTGATTGGATAGCATACATAAGCTGGAATTTGGAGATTTTTGATCAATCAGATGATTCAGTGTAATCCATAAAAGATGACGAAGATTAAGTGTTTGGAAATATTTATAGTAAATTTTAGTAAAATTTTATACAATTTTTTTAATAAAACTGATGATGTTGGTGAATGTTTTTAACCTGGATTTGCTTTTAAAGATGTTAAATATGCGCTAACAGCAAGATTACTATTAGCGATTCATTATACTCAGTGCTGAGTTCTGAATAAAGTAAAAAGTCCAGGCTTAAACCTCGCTTTGCTATTAGCATTTTCAACTCAGGACTTTTCATTAGTATTGAAGAAAGACTGGAGTTGTGGCGATCGCTATAGCTATAATTTAGTCTTGCTCTATTCAGCTTAATTTTTTTGTTTTAAAAATCTGTTGGTGCTAGCTAACACCACAATCAGTAGGAACAACTGTATTTGCCAAGGTGCTAAAATCAAACTCAAAATCAAACTGAGGATGGTAAACAGACTGATAATATAGCCGGTTTCATCATGACACTTTTGTGATATGTAACCAGTTGCTAAACCTGTAACAAGAGGAATCAGAAAAAACAAAGGCATTTTTATTCACCTCCACAAATGAAAATGTAAAGCTTTAATCAAAGCAGATAGAAATTTTTTTCTAATTGTTGTTAATATTACATCTTAGTTGATGGCATCACAAGAAATTTCTTAAAACAACTACATATTTTGTTAAGATTACCCAGTTACATAGTAATTTAGCTTAACACTCAGTGCTGTTACTGGCACAACCATTTAGCATATTAACTTTAGGACTAATATTTTTCCTGAGACACCCGATGCAAAACATTCCACATATACTGGCAACTGAACTAGAACTCAAACCTCATCAGGTAGAAAACGCGCTAGAACTTTTGGCAGAGGGTGCGACAATTCCCTTCATTGCACGTTACCGGAAAGAACGCACTGAAGAAATGAATGAAATCCAATTACGTGATTTAGCTGATAGGTATACTTACTTAACGGAATTAGAGGAAAGGAAGTCAGCCATTGTAAAAGCGATCGCAGAACAAGGTAAACTGACCGACGAATTAAAAAATAAAATCTCATCTTGCTTACAAAAAACAGAACTTGAGGATTTATACTTACCATATCGCCAAAAACGACGCACCCGCGCGACTATCGCCAGAGAGAAAGGTTTGCAACCTCTGTCAGAATTGATCAAATCTTTAAATGTCAAAAACCCTGTTTCTGTCTCATTACAGGCAGAAGCAGCAAAATATATTTCGGAAACTACAGGGGTAAAAACCACAGATGAAGCGTTAAAGGGTGCAGCTGATATTCTAGCGGAAGAAGTAGCCGAAAAAGCGAATTTACGTGCCTATATTCGTGATTATTTCCTCGAAAATGGCGTGTTTATCTCCCGCATTAAAGATAGTCACCCTGAAGGTACAACTAAGTTTGAAATGTACCGGAATTATCAAATTAAAGTCAAAAATATTGCACCTCATAACCTGCTGGCTTTATGTCGGGGTGAAGCGGAGGAAGTATTAGACTTTAATCTTACCTTTGATGAAGATTTTGTCCTTTCCCATCTAGAATCCCAAGAAATTAAAACGAAAGTCCGAGAAATTCGAGATTTTTATCAAGCGATGCTAAAAGATGCTTTTAATCGTCTGATGAAAACTTCTCTGATTACAGAAGTAATTGCTGAAAAGAAAACTTATGCAGATATAGAATCAATCAAAACCTTTGAAGCAAATTTACGAGAATTATTGCTATCTGCACCGGCAGGAATGAAACCAACCTTAGCTATAGATCCGGGATTTAGAACTGGTTGTAAAACCGCAATTCTCGAACAAACTGGCAAATTTTTAGAATATCAAGCGATATTTCCCCATCAAGCTGCTGAACAGCGTGCTAAAGCTGCTCAAACTCTCAAAAAGTTGATTGAAAAATACAAAATTGAGTTAATTGCTATTGGGAATGGTACAGCTTCCCGTGAGACAGATGAGTTTGTCGCGCAAGTATTACAAGCACTAGACCAGAAACCCGTAAAGGTCATAGTCAATGAGTCTGGTGCATCTATATATTCTGCTAGTCAAGTGGCAATTGACGAGTTTCCCGATTTAGATATTACAGTCCGTGGTGCTATTAGTATTGGTCGGCGGTTACAAGACCCTTTAGCTGAATTGGTCAAGATTGATCCTAAATCAATTGGTGTAGGACAATATCAGCATGATGTTGATCAAAAGTTGTTGAAGAAGAAATTAGATGAGACTGTAGAAAGCTGCGTTAACTACGTTGGCGTGGACTTAAATATGGCATCGAAGGAACTATTAACTTTTGTTTCGGGGATTACACCCACAGTTGCTAATAATATTGTGGCCTATCGCAATCAGTATGGAGCGTTTAAAAATCGGAAACAGCTGATGAAAGTACCGAAACTGGGGCCTAAAGCCTTTGAACAAGCGGCTGGGTTTCTTCGCATTCGTGGGGGAGATAACCCTTTGGATAACACAGCAGTGCATCCAGAAAGTTACCAAGTAGTGGAAGCGATCGCCTCTGACTTAAACGTACCATTAAATCAAGTAACGCAAATTGCCGAAAAACTGCAAAAGACCAACTTAAAAAAATACGTCACCGATACCGTTGGCGAACCCACACTGCGCGACATTCTCAAAGAACTAGAAAAACCAGGTAGAGACCCCCGTGCAGAATTTAAGTACGCCACCTTTAAAGAAGGTATTAAAGAAATCAGGGACTTGCAAGAAGGAATGGAACTAGAGGGAATTGTCACCAATGTCGCCAACTTTGGCGCATTCGTTGATATCGGTGTCCATCAAGACGGCTTGGTGCATATCTCCCAACTCGCCGACAGATTTATAGATGACCCCAAAAAAGTTGTCAAAGTGGGACAAGTGGTAAAAGTGCGGGTTTTAGAAGTTAATGAGAAATTAAAGCGTATTAGTCTGTCGATGAAAGCAGTGAAGTAGGGGACTAATCAAGTCAAAAGTCATAGACGCGAAAGCGGCTACTCTACGAGTTCTCCGCAGGAGTACCCGAAGGGTAAGTCAAAATTAATTAACTTCTGGGGATTGGGTATAAAAACTTATTGACTTAAATCATCCCTTTGGAAGAAACATAATCTATCTAGCAAGAGATGCTTTATTTAAGGCATTATTTGAAGATAGTAGAGGAAATTTGAAATAATTTTCTCTGATTTTTAGGTGAAAAAATGTTGGGAACTTTTTTAATAGCTCTAGCTACAGCACTTAGCTTACTAATTGTGGATTTAGTTGTGCCTGGTGTTAACATTGCTAATTTTCCAGCCGCTTTAATTGCTGCTGTGGTAATTGGTTTAATTAATGGGTCAGTCAAACCAATTATCTCAACTCTCTCTTTACCCCTCAATTTCTTAACTCTAGGAGCATTTTCTCTAGTAGTTAACGGTATTTGTTTCTCCTTAGCAGCCGCACTAGTTCCTGGATTTAGTGTTCATGGTGTGATTGCTTTTATTTTGGGGCCTGTAGTCTTATCTTTGGCTAACACATTCATTAGCAAGTATTTCGCTGAAAAAAATCTAGCTTTGAGTCCAGATGTAGAAACTCAGGGTGAATTGCCATCTAGATAACAATAAGTATCAGTAGCAGTGTTAATCAAATTAATTCTCTATCTCAATAGATAGTTCCTGAGATGGAGTTAGTAATTTGGTTGATTCAAGACAATGTGAATAAACTTGAAAAATTAATAGCAATCTCATGAAATTATTACGTTTTATTCTCGGTTTGTTAATACCACCTTTAGGTGTTTTCTTGACTGTTGGAGTTGGTCCAACTTTAGTGATTAATATTTTGCTCACCCTTTTAGGTTGGCTTCCAGGTAGTATTCATGCAATTTGGGTAATTGCTAAACATGAAGAACAAATGAATACCGGAAGAGGTACTTACTAAAATTTGGGTTTTAATTTGATTAATTGCCAGTCAGTAGGCTAATTCCTAACTAACTCATTCGTAAAAAGCAATAACCCCGATTTCTTGAAGAAACCGGGGTTTATGATGTAGAATTAAAAGCCTATTTATGTACAATTTCTTGATCTTCTTTGGTAGGCTCTTTATCTTTGAATAAATCAGCAGTTGCTAGCAATAACTCTCGCAAGGTTTGTTTAAGTTGACGCTCTTTTCTAGCTATAGCTGTACCAGCTTCGCCTAGCTTATCATCTAGCTGCGATCGCTTCTCCTCTACCTGTGTAGCCAGAGCCTCTGCTTGGGGTCGAGCCTGACTATACCAGTTGTTGGCTTCATCTAGATAATGTTTAACCTCTTCAGAACGTCCCCCATAACGTGCAGCTACGTTAGCACGAACAATAGCTAGTTGTGCTTGCAGTTGAGCATAACGTTTCTTTAAGAGTCCCACTTCTTCACTATCTTTGATGGCACTAATAGCAGCGTCAATGGTATTTTTAGTGGTAGTAGTATTTTCCTTACCAGTTTCTTCAATATCTGCTAAAATTCCATCAACATCTTGCTGGAGTTTTTCTTCTTCGCCATCTAATTGAGCTTGGAGTCTTTGCAATTCTGACTGAGTTTTAACAATGGCTTCATGTCTTTTAGTATTTACTCCTTCTATTGCACCTTCTATTGATGCTGTAACCTCCTCTTTAAATTCTGTACTTTTCTCTTGGAGGTTTTCAATTACAGTTGAAACAGCATCTCTGACAATGGCACGAATTTCTTGAGAACCTTCTTTAAACTCAGAAGCGGCTTGAGAAACAGCCGATTTCACAATTTCACGAATGCGTTCAGTTCTTAACTGACCAGTGGCTTTTGCTTGTTGCAAATCTGATTGAATTTGCTCTTTGATATTATTAGTCATTTTCTACTCTAGTATTTAGATAATTTGGATAAAATTCTTCAATTATGGTCTTCTATAGTCATTATGTCACGAGCTTTTGAGTTTAGTAACTTCCTTTAGATAGAAACTTCCTCTTTATCTCTTCATACAGAGTAATATACTAATCCCGTTTGATTTTTGCAGAAAATTAAGTATTTGTAGGGTGCATCACATTGTCGCCAACACACCCTATGTCTCCGTTCAAAATCAAATATTAATCCTATATTAAATTATTCATAAATGCCAAAAATTTTAAGACACTTATATGAACGATCGCCTATGTATGAGAAAATAAGTATCGATTGATATTTAGGATAAATAATGGTGAAGATATATATTAACAAAATACTTACATTAGTGTTTATCATGTTATTGATGACTAACACTTTTACTTTGCCTGTGAATGCCGCAGATATAGCCAACGGTGCAAATATCTTTAGTGTTCACTGTGCTGGTTGTCATATTAACGGAGGTAACATCATCAGGCGAGGTAAGAACTTACAGAAGAAAACACTAAAAAGATATGGTATGGATTCTCTAGAGTCTATTACAGGCATTGTTACTAATGGTAAAAGTAATATGTCAGCTTATAAAGACCGCCTCACTGAGCAAGAAATTCAGGAGGTTGCTGCTTATGTTTTAGAACAAGCAGAAAAAGGTTGGAAATAACAAAGTTATTAGTTATTAGTCATAGCTTAAAATTCTGAAAAAAATCATGTTATCAGCAGAAAGTAGGTTACAATTTACCCCAGATTTAAATATTTGTCGGATATTAAATGGTATGTGGCAAGTATCCGGCGGACATGGCAGAATTAATCCTCAAGCTGCCATTGAAAGTATGTTCAAATATGTGGATGCAGGTTTTACTACTTGGGATTTAGCAGACCATTATGGGCCAGCAGAAGATTTTATTGGTGAATTTCGTCGTCAGCTAGCTGCTACCCGTGGAAAAGAAGCTTTATCTCAGGTACAAGCTTTTACAAAATGGGTTCCTCGTCCTGGGAAAATGACGAAGAAATTTGTTGAGGAAAATATTGATATTTCCCTGAGAAGAATGGATGTAGAATCTCTGGATTTGATGCAGTTTCACTGGTGGAAATATCTAGATAAAAACTATTTAGATGCTCTCAAATATATGGCGGAACTGCAAACTGAGGGTAAAATTAAACATCTGGCTTTGACTAATTTTGATACAGAACATCTGCAAATCATTACTGAAGCAGGTATTAAAATTGTTTCTAACCAAGTGCAATTTTCTCTCGTTGACCGCCGTCCAGAAGTGAATATGATCAAGTTTTGTCAACAGCATGACATTAAACTATTTACTTATGGCTCGCTTTGTGGTGGATTTCTATCAGAGAAGTATTTAGGTAAACCAAAACCACGCAGCTTTGATTTAACTACAGTCAGCTTGCGAAAATATAAAAATATGATTGATGGTTGGGGTGGTTGGGAATTATTTCAAGAGTTGCTATCTACCCTGAAAGAAATAGCTGATAAACATGGAGTCAGTATTTCTAACGTCGCAGTGAGATCCATTTTGGATCAGCCAGCCGTTGGTGGCGTAATAGTTGGTGCGAGGCTGGGAATAGCGGAACATATAGAAGATAACGCCAAAATATTTAGTTTGTATTTGGATGCTGAAGATAGCGATCGCATCAACACTATATCTCAAAAATCACGGGACTTGTATCAGGTGATTGGTGATTGTGGTGATGAATACCGGAAATAGAAGGTGACAGGGGAAAGGTGACAGGTGACAGGTGACAGGGAGACTATGAAAAATTTTCTGGCTGCTGGTAATTTGCGGAAGGTGCATCACATTGCGCTGAATGTTAAAGATATGCAAGCTTCCCGCGATTTTTATGGAACGATTTTGGGATTGCATGAACTTACTGGCGATGAAGTCCCGACTACCTTAGTGGAACTAGTAGCAGAGGGAAAAGTTGCCAACTTTGTCACTCCCGATGGTATGGTCTTGGATTTATTTTGGACACCGGGTTTAACACCACCGAATCCCGACCCAGAAAAAAGTTTCACTAGAGCATATCACCTCGCCTTTGACATTGATCCGCAATTATTTGAGCAAGCGGTGGCAGTTTTGGCAGAAAATCAAATTAAAATTGCTTATGGCCCTGTCAGTCGTCCTACTGGTAGAGGGGTCTATTTTTATGACCCTGATGGTTTTATGATTGAAATTCGTTGCGACCCACAATAGTAAGATGCCAATATCGATATTTCAGGTAATTGAAGACGTAATCACCAAACCACCCATTCCCCACGAACCACATAAACAATCTTTGAAAGCCTGGGCGATGTATTGTCTACGAGATAGAGGCTTTATCGTTGTCTATGCCCAAAATGCCGACTTTGCGATTGAACCCAAAGGTGCAAACAAGCTTTATTTTAAAGTCACAACGAATCAAGCTGATGTAGATGATGCTTGTAATTGGATAGTTTGGGATAGTGCAAGTAAAAATGCCAGCCTGATTCCAGCACAGAGTAAAACTAATTCGTAATTCGTAATTCGTAATTAAGAAATAGTAGAGACGTTGCAATGCAACGTCTTTACAGGGTTTATTATTTTGGCAAATTGTCTTTCCGAACTGTATTGCGCATACTCCTTGGTAAGACGCAAAAAATCTAACTATATCCATCCCACGCGACGGGGAAAGTGTAATCTGAGAACAAGGAGAAATTTGGTGTTTCGCTGCGGGTTTCTTCATCGAGAACTTTGACAACTTTGTTATAGATGTCTTCTGCTTGTTGGGGTGAATCACCAATGCTAGTTAATCCCAATTTGCCAAACTGGGATAGACAACCCATGAGATGAAAGACTGTGCCGGTTTCTGTGCAGCTATCAAAATGTAATCTATGGTGGGCGATGATATCCATTAAGTCGTTTGGTAATAATCCCCGATAGCGGTCTTTTTGTAGGTTGTCTGTGGCGATGTAATATTTGGGGCGACCTTGTTGACTATAAAATAACCCGGTAGATAGGTCATAACGACCATTGGTTAATAATTTCAAGGTCATGAAAGGATGAGTAGTACCACCTTTGCGGAGGTTAATTTCAATTGCTTGGATGTCCCATTTACCGTTACCTTGGTCAACGGTAATGAAATCTACACCAAATCTTTCTAAAGCACCTTTTTCTGCAAGTTTTCTGCCAACTTTTAATCCTAACTGCTGCAATTGCAGGCGGTAGCTTTCATCGGCTGGGAATCGACAGCCGAGATAAATTTGTCCGTCTGGTCCGCCCAGAATTTGGTCGTGGGTGGAGAGGATTTCAACTTCTCCTGTGGCGGTAATCCGTCCTTGAACACTAGGCGATCGCTTGATTTCTCCTTCTACAAATACCTCTACAATTGCCCCTAATTCGGCAATTCGTCCCGCAAAATTCAGCCAATTTTCTTGTTTGGCTTGAAAGCGCATAGTAGAGAAGCGATCGCTAATTGCTGCTACTCTTTCAGATGGAGTTCCTTTTCCTGGTGCTAGGTGCATGATGGGACGCAAATCTAGCAGTGCATTTCCTTCTCCTGAAATCCCCTCATTTAATTTGACTACCGTCCGTTGTAATGTCGGTTGGCGTTCCCATAAATCACTGGTTGCTATAGCTAAATCTTGAGAATTCCAGACTAGTTCACTACCATCTGGATGGGGAACTCCACTTTCTGCAAATATTTGCCGACTACCGCTTTTTGTCCCCCAGATTTGTAACTCTGGCGCAGCCGCATATAATGGCACATCTAATTTTAAGGATAATTCCGCTTCTAAATTGGTGGAGTTATAGCAGACCATCAATGATTTTTCCAGTCTGATAGCTTGCCGAATTCTTTCTCTTAATCTCGGACGTTCTAAAATTTTTTGACTCAGGGGTTTGGGTGATGAATCATAGGTAGAAAGTAAAAGCAAGCGATTGCGCGCATGAGAAAAAGGGATACCAGGCAATAATTGTAAGTAGTAATCAATAATACTGGGATGTAACGGCATTGATGTGACATAAATTAACCTAGTCCGGGGATTTCTTAACCGCATCAATGTGAAAAGTAATCTTTCTTCATAATGTTCAAAGCCTTCAACTTTTTGGATTTCGCGCTGGTCGATACTGAGGGAAGGAATGACGATAATATCCGCCTCACCAGTATCAAATAGTTCGATAGTTTTCCAGCGATCGCACAAAGTTAATTGCAGACGGTGAAACTGATCAATTTGTTCTAATTCAGAAACATTTAATGTCACCATATTCCCTACCCTGTCATGATCCCCAACACTGTCTACTACTCTGGTATATCTCAAAGCAATTGCCATAAGGCAAATATGAAACACTTCTTTTATTTGGAACTTAGTCAAACGTCAAGAAGCTTCTTCCCAATCCCCAAGATGTATAGAGATGTTGCACAAATGTTCGTGCTTGATTGACTTCGCCAAAACCCCTTTAAAATAAAAACACATTCTCTGCGAATTGATTCTTAAACTTGCTTATATCGGGGGGGTATGAATGAGCCGTCCAATAATTCTTGGTATTGTTGGTGATAGTGCTGCTGGAAAAACTACACTCACTAGAGGAATTGCTCAGGTACTAGGACCGGAAAATGTCACGCTGATCTGTACTGATGATTATCACCGTTATGATCGCAAGCAACGTGCAGAAACCGGTATTACAGCCCTTCATCCCGACTGTAACCATTTAGATATTATGCAGCAGCACCTATCGCTGCTACGCACAGGACAGCCAATTCTTAAACCAGTTTATAGTCACAAAACTGGGACTTTCGAGCCGCCACAGTACATTAAACCCAATAAATTTGTCATTATCGAAGGTTTGCTTGGTTATTCTACCCGTGCAGCCCGCGATTGTTATGATGTGAAAGTTTACCTTGCGCCTCCAGAAGATTTACGCGCCAAATGGAAAATTAAACGGGACACTCTTAAACGAGGCTACACCCCAGAACAAGTATTAGCAGAATTAGAAAAGCGTGAACCCGATTCAGATCAATTTATTCGTCCCCAAAGACAATGGTCAGATATTGTCGTGAGTTTTTATCCACCGGAAGGTGCAGACGATGAAACTAACGGACACCTAAACGTGCGTTTGGTCATGCGTCCTACAATTCCGCACCCAGATTTTACCCCCATTATCAAATTAACCAATGGTAATTCTGGGTCAGCCATTCGTCTCGGATTAGACCGGGATATGAGTAAACCCGTAGATGTTCTAGAAGTTGACGGTCACGCCACCTTAGAACAGGTGAATAAATTAGAGCATATTATCTGTTCTGATATGCCTCACTTAAGAAGTATATGCGATCGCGAGAGCAACCCAGAAATTGGTAAGATTGCCGGCACAACCGGGGAAACACTGCAAAGTTACCCCTTGGCGTTGACACAGCTAATTATTACTTACCATATGCTCAAAGCGACACAGATGTTTCAATAACAGAGATTATTTGTGATCAATTACATCCTTTTAGAGATGATTTTTGGTGGCTCAGATTGGTGTGATAAACCCATATTGTATGGGTTAATTTAGTTTACTTAGTCATTACAAAAGTTATCTACTCTGATATCGCGCCAAATATCAGAAACTTGCCATCCAGAGTTTCCAACAGATTGAACTACAGGATAGTTGCTTTGTGGAATATAATATGGCTCTCTTGCTTCAGCTTCAGTATATAAATTTGGTTTTTCGTCAACTATTGGTTCTTGAATATCAAAATTATCAGCATGAGGATTTTGCTCTTCAGCTTCTTCCATCATCTTAATCTTCTCCAGGAGAAGTTTTTCTGATTTTTTGATGAGTCTTATATCCATTTGAGTTATATCCATTTTATTTCCTCAGTTTGAAATATTGACAGAAAAAATTGCATCTAAACGCCGATTCTTGGAGAGATAATCAAGTTCTTCAAGAATCATGATATAGATCCGTAAGAAAGTTTTATGAACTTAAGTGTTGAAAAAAATACCCAAGGAAATCTAGGATACAGCAAATTTATCGAAAATAGGTAGTATTATTTTGAGATTTTTTTTAAATTCAAGATAAAGAATTACAACAAATCGGCATCTGCTTGCAGGAGTATTTACCACGATGCCATGTCAAACCATGTGCAATGACTGTGCCTTTCATGTCCAGACACAAGAATTAATAGAGTGTATTCACCCTGACGAAATCGGGGTTAACTGCTCTACTGTCATTTTTTGTAGTTCATTCCAACCTGCACAGGAAATTGATAGTCCTTGTGTGTCCTTCGGCAGCGATCAAGAATAATAAAAACTTGGATATATTGATTTTCTCCAAGTGGAGATAAAAAATCTTTCAATATTCTACAAAAGCAGCTAACACAGCACCAAACTAATGCAGTAGAAGGCTATCTTCATAATCATCAAATGGGGTGCAGGCGCAAAAAACTGATAAACAGTAAACAGTTATCAGCCCTAATGGTGTTTGATAACTATTCACTCTTTTCACTGTGCTTGTTTTTTTAATTAAGCTTTTGTATATTTCTGAATTACCTTAGCTAAGTCTGGTACAGCTTCCTCTACGTGTTGTTTAGCTGAACCGCGCAATTTTTCATATGTTCCGCGCACGATGGAACGACTGCTATTCTTAACTCTAGTATCGGTGACACTGAGTAGTGCGTCTGCCGTGCGAGAACGACTACCAACTAAATGTGCAACTGGGTCGCCTTGCTGCATACCCTCACTCCAAATGGGATCGATTGCACTGAAGCATGGCGGTAGCAGCTGTTCGACAACGTAAGGAATATACCCAGGTTTAACTCCCTTAAGGGCAGCAAAGGCAGTTCTCAAGGCAATACCACTGATACCAGACTTGGCTGCAAGCTGGGACTCTATCATGTTGCAGCAGTCATTTACAACCATAGCTTTCTTGTTAGCGTCTAAGAGTCCATCACTCAGTCCCATTTTACTCCTCCTTGATTTCTCTGTGTCTGATGTTTATTCAAACATTTTTTCTGACAAGCAGGAAATTATAGAAAAAAATAGTATTAGAGCAGGGGTCAGCCCCTGCGGGAAATTCAAAATTGAAGCCGTGCGATGGTCTATAACTACAAAAAGAGTATATTAATATTTCTGTAACAAAGCAGATAAGGAATTATGCTTACGCCAATCAACTAAATCGGCTAAAGATTCCTTGCCCCTATCTAACGGATGCTTATGTTCCGGCGGTAGAATGCTCATGATAGGTTTTTTTCTAGATGCCATTGGCGCGAGTGGTGGCAATGGTTGTATCGATGCAAAAACTGATTGAGTATTTAAAGTATGCCTGGCCAATTTTTGCTGGCGGGTGGGTGTTAATGAAATCTGAGCAACTGGAACGCGTTTTTTGACAACTGTGGGACGTTTTTGAGGCTGGTTCACTAACCGGAGAATTACCCAGCAACCACTGGCACAACTGAAAGCGATCGCCACTATCATCCATAGTGGTATGGGATTACTTATATCTGGGTTTGTGGTAATGGGTGCTTCCACTACAGCCGGGACTGATTCTGATTCTACCTGTTCCACATCACTCACATGGATCAGGTTGTACACGGCAAGGGTAGCAGATCCTAGACACGTTGCTAACAAACCGGTCAATAACAGCAAAGGATGACGTGTCAGCAGAAAAATGAAAATGTTTGAGCTACTTTTTGCCGGCTCTACTTTGGTTTTTTTAACCTGGGTTAGCTCATGCTGTACGCTTTGACTGTTTTCCATGATCAATTACAGATTGTTTCCCCTCTAGTCAATAAATTGTACTAAAGGGGCGAGCTATCAGCTATCCGTAGCCAATTTTCAGATTCTAGTAGCTTTTTTGTGCCATTTAGGCTACAAAAAGGTGACAGGGGACAGGGGACAGGTGATAGGGGGTAAGGGAAGTAGGGGAAGTCGGGGAAGTAGGGGAGAAAAAGACAATGCCCAATGCTCAATTCCCAATTCCCAGTGCCTAAGAATCTTTTAATTTTGCACTTTGAATTGACTCATGTCGTTCTAAAGCCAACTGAATCAAGCGATCTACTAATTCTGGGAAGAGAACGCCGCTATGAGACCACAGTTGAGGATACATACTAGTAGCTGTGAAACCTGGTAGGGTGTTGATCTCATTAATCAACACTTCTCCTGTGGCTTCCACATAGAAAAAATCTATTCTGGCTAACCCAGCCGCATCAACGGCGGCGAAGGCTTGCACAGCCAATTCCTGAATTTTACGGCTGATTTCGTTGGGAATGGGTGCAGGTATCAGTAAATCTGCTTGCCCTTGAGTATATTTGGTTTCATAATCGTAAAAATCGCTGTTAAAGGTAATCTCTCCTACGATAGAGGCTTGGGGTTGATCATTACCTAAAATGGCACACTCTACTTCTCTGGCTGTCACACCAGCTTCCACAATAATTCGACGGTCATAACTAGCGGCATTATCTAAAGCTGCTTCTAATTCTTGACGCGATCGCACTTTGCTAATGCCCACCGATGAGCCAAGGTTAGCAGGTTTCACAAAACAAGGATAGCCGAGCGCGACCTCAATTTCGTCACATAATTTGGGGAAAACACAAGGATTTGACCATACTTGCGCTCTAGTGACAGCTTGATATTTCACTTGGGGTATGCCTGCTTGCTCAAAAGCCATTTTCATGGCTATCTTATCCATCCCCAAAGCCGAACCCAAAACCCCAGAACCGACAAAAGGAACTTGCATTAAAGTAAGTAAACCCTGAATCGTACCATCTTCCCCATTGGGGCCGTGCAGAATCGGAAACCACAAATCTACTTCTGCTACTTGAGAGGGTGATTGCCAACGGTCAAGAGCTGGTATTTTGGTATGAGATCCTAGATCCTCTGATTCTCCAGATGAAGAGTTAGGAGCGTCTAACAGAGGTACACCGGATGTCAGAACTTCGTGGGGGGCTTCTCCTGCTAACCAACGCCCATTTTTTTGGATATAAAAAGGCAGTATTTCATACTTATTAGCATTTTCTGCGGTACTCAGAGCTTTAGCGATCGCCCGCGCTGAACTGATGGAAACTTCATGTTCCCCAGAACGTCCACCAAACAGCAGTCCTACCCGCAACTTACTCATTTTCAATACCTCTACACTCCTCACGCAGATAGCCTATCACCGAACCAGGCAAAATTAACAATTCAAAATTCAAAATTCAAAATTCAAAATTCAAAATTAAAGGCAGTTGAAATTGGGGATGCTGCGAAGCAGTATGGGTTTAATTCTCTCCTCCTCTCCACTCCATCAAAAACTGCTAGGATTTCCTTTTTGCCTTTGCTAAAATGCCTAAATGTTACCAAAGCAACATCCCCAGAACACCAAACCCGGATGGTCTTTAGAGGAAAGAGATCCAAAGTTCATCCAATCCCTGATGCCCTTCTTGGGCTTTTTGTACGATTATTATTTTCGCGTGCAGACTAGCGGTTGGGAAAATATCCCAGCACAGGAAAAAGTCTTAATTGTTGGTTCTCACAACGGAGGACTAGCCGCACCTGATATGTTGATGATGATGTATGACTGGTTTCGCCGCTTTGGTGTAGAGCGACCAACTTATGGTTTGATGCACCCCAAGGCTTGGCAAGTAAACAAACAGGTAGCGCAATTAGCAGGTAAAACTGGGGCTATTATGGCTCATCCTAAAATGGCTTATGCGGCTTTGCGCTCAGGAGCAAGTTTGCTAGTGTATCCTGGTGGAGCGGAAGATGTGTTTCGACCGTATAGTTTACGCAATCAAATATATTTTGCGGGACGGCAAGGATTTATTAAATTAGCGTTGCGGGAAAATGTGCCGATTGTACCTGCAATTTCCTATGGGGCGCACGATACGCTGATTGTTTTAGCTGATTTATACAAGGTTATGCAACGCTTGCATGAGTCGGGAATGCCTTGGTTGTTTGATATTGATCCCGAAGTATTTCCCATTTATGTAGGTTGGCCTTGGGGTCTAGCCATTGGCCCTTTACCTAATATTCCTTTCCCTGTACAAATTAAAACACGGGTTTGTCCACCCATTGTATTTGAACGTTACGGACGGGAAGCAGCAAGCGATCGCCATTATGTTGATCAATGTTATGAATTAGTTCTCAGTAAGATGCAGCAAGAGTTAGACCAGTTGGTATTGCTCCATAAAAAATCCTGAATAAGTTAGACAAATCAAGTGACTGGTAACTGTTGATGCCCAATTACGTTAGCGTAGCGGGGCGCAGCCCATTACGAATTTTAAAATGTCATTTCGTTTGATTCTTTTATTTAGTTTTGAGCATGATGCAATACGGTTCAGTTAGTCCTAAAAAATTAAAATGTGTAGGTGAGGTTGAGGAACGTAGACCCAAAATTTGCAAGTAGTGTTGGGTTGCACAAAACCTCAACCAAAGCTATGAATACTCTTATCCAAAACGTATTGGAGTAGGATTAACTCTTGCTAAGACGCTGTGTTAGAAGTTGTTTAGCTCTATCTGCTAGCTTGCAGTTTGTGTCTTTTGCTTCTTGGAAGAAATTAGCTAAATCTCTATCACCAGACTCATTAGCATCTTGAATGTATTGTTCATAAATTGCTGCACCTTCGAGAGTGTGGTACATAATACTAATCAAATCAAAATGTTCATTTCTTGTGCCTGTACTACACTCGGCTTTATTCATTACTGCTGACATATTGATACTCCTAACCTTTGTTTTCAAATCAATGACATTAATACAAGGCTAGGTAATAAATTCATGTTTTCCTTCATTCCCAAGATATAGTAATCAGCTTTGATGTTGAGGGTGTGGGGAATAGGAAGAAACTTTTTTAAGTTGTACTTTGAATCTCATTGATCGGAAACTGAATACTCACACTCTCTAAGGAGGGATTTCCAGGAAAATCCTTACTTCTGATAGATAATCAAAATAAAAAATAGTAGTTAAGTAAAAAAAGGCGTATGAATTAAAAATTTAGCACTTTATCAAGTAGAGCGACATTCATGGCGGAGCTTCCCAATCAACCTTGGACTCTTACTTTAGAACAAATCCTTGACGAGCTTGATGTCTCCACTAACCAAGGTTTGACGGAATCAGAAGTGGAAAATCGACGCAAGCAGTATGGTGAAAATCGCTTGCAGGAAGCAAAAGGCAAGAGTGCTTGGCAAATATTTATAGAACAATTTAAAAGTTTGATTATTGGCATATTAGCTGTAGCGGCTGCTTTATCATTTGCCTTTAGTCAATGGATTGAAGGCATTGCTGTACTCATAGCTATTGTGATTAATACTGCTATCGGTTTTTTCACAGAATATAAAGCTATTCGCTCAATGGAGGCACTACAAAAACTTAGTAGCACTACAGCCAAAGTTCGTCGCGGCGGTAGATTACAAGAAATCCCATCTGTAGAATTAGTTCCAGGGGATATTGTCATTTTAGACGCTGGGGATGCGATCGCAGCTGATTTACGCTTGCTTGAGGCGGCAAATCTCCAAGTTAATGAGTCATCCCTGACTGGAGAATCAGTCCCCGTAGGTAAAAGTTTGCCGCCGTTGTCTGGAGATATTCCCCTCGCAGAGCATCTCAATATGTTGTACAAGGGTACGGCTTTAACTCGTGGTTCTGGGGAAGGGGTAGTGGTAGCCACTGGGATGAAAACTGAGTTAGGCCACATTTCCGAATTAGCACAACAAGCCGGTGCAGAACAAAAAACCCCCCTAGAAAAGCGTTTGGATGAGCTAGGAGAGTGGTTAGTTTGGGTGACAATCGCCATCGTGATTGTCGTGGCGATCGCAGGAATTGTTGCCGGTAGAGATATATTTTTAATGGTAGAAACTGCGATCGCTCTAGCAGTGGGAGCAGTACCAGAAGGCTTACCAATTGTAGCTACAGTCGCCTTAGCGCGGGGAATGTGGCGCATGGCGAAACGTCATGCACTGATTAATCAACTCTCGGCTGTGGAAACTTTAGGTGCAACTAGCGTCATCTGCACCGACAAAACCGGGACACTCACCGAAAATCAGATGACTGTCCGCCGCATCATGATTGACGCTGGTGAAATACAAGTGACTGGGGAAGGTTTAGAAACCAAAGGCGCATTCCAACGTCATAATGAAACATTTAATCCTAGAGAAAATCAAGTTCTCCCAGCACTGTTAGAAGTTGGGGTGTTGTGTAACAACGCAGCTTTACAGCCAGAAAGCTCAAATGAAAGCCGGGTAGTAGGCGACCCGATGGAAGTGGCGTTGTTAGTTGCAGGCGCAAAAGCTGGGGTGCAGCGTCAGCAATTGCTAGAACAAATGCCAGAAATTCGGGAAGAAGCCTTTGATCCAGACTTGAAGATGATGGCGACAATTCACCAATTAGATGGTCAGTATCGATTTGCTGTCAAAGGCGCACCGGAGGCTGTCCTGCAAGCTTGTTCTTGCATCCTCACCGACTCAGGAAAAGCACAAATGACCGAGACAGCACGACAGCATTGGCAAGAACGAGTCAATCAATTAGCACAACAAGGTTTAAGAACTCTCGCCTTGGCTCAAAAAACTACTGCTTCCGAGAAAGCCGACCCCTACGAAGATTTAATTTTGTTGGGAATTGTCGGTTTATTAGATCCTCCCCGTGAAGAAGTCATACCAGCAATTAAAGAATGTCAACAAGCGGGAATACGAGTAGTGATGGTGACAGGCGACCAACCTGTAACTGCCAAAAATATTGCGATCGCTGTTGGTTTAACCAATAATCAACAAGCTGATGTAGTTTTAGGTCAAGACCTGAGAAATCCTGAAGAACTATCCCCCGAAGCAAGCCAGCGTATCGTGGAAGCCTCGGTTTTAGCTAGAGTTAGTCCCGAACAAAAGCTGAATCTCATTCACCTACATCAACGTCATCAGGCTGTTGTCGCCATGACCGGTGATGGTGTCAATGATGCGCCGGCTTTGCGAAAAGCTGATATCGGTGTAGCAATGGGACAAAGAGGAACGCAAGTCGCCAAAGAAGCGGCTGATATGGTACTTCAAGATGATGCTTTTGCTTCCATTGTGGCGGCGGTGGAACAGGGACGAGCTATTTTTAATAACATCAGAAAATTCACTATCTATTTGCTATCTGGTAATGTGGGCGAGATTATCTTAGTTAGCATCGCCTCATTATTGAATGCACCTTTACCCCTGCTACCATTACAGATTTTGTATATCAACGTTGTTAATGATGCCTTCCCAGCTTTGGCCTTAGGGGTAGGAGAAGCAGAACCAGCTTTAATGAAACGTCCACCCAGACCAGCAAACGAGCCTATTTTAGCTCGTCGTCATTGGCTAGCGATCGCGGGTTATGGGTTAGTGATTGCGGCGACTTTGGCGGGTGCTTTTATTCTGGCGTTTATTTGGCTAGGAATGAACCAAAAGCAAGCTGTAACTATTACATTTATGACCTTGGGTTTTACGCGATTGTGGCACGTTTTTAATATGCGCGATCGCGATTCTGGGTTATTGCGTAATGAGATTACTCGCAATCCTTATGTGTGGGGTGCGCTGGTTTTTTGTACAGGATTGCTGCTGATTGCCGTTTATGTGCCATTATTGTCAACTGTCTTGCAAACGACTGATCCTGGTGTCAATGGTTGGCTGTTAATCCTGGGAATGAGTTTTCTACCTTTAATTATTGGGCAAGTCGTGAAGTTAATTAATAGTCAAAGGGGAAGACGAAAAGTGATGAGATCACATTCTAGATAATCTATACTCGCTCAAGATACATTAAATCTTGAGCGAGAGACAAACGTTCACATCACTGGTTGAGCCAGTGGTTAGGCGAACTTAATCATATGAACGGCGACAGTCGTAGCAGTAACGGCAGTAATATCTATCCCGTTTTTTGTCTCCGCTATATTCTTCTTGATCGCCACCACCTTGTCCACCAGCAATGATTTGCTGGTCTGCTGTAGATAAATCTACAAGTAAATCAGATGTGATAGTTTGAATTGACATGATTGTTAGCCTCACTTACGTACATAGGTTGACAGAACCTATAACCTTATATATAAATATGTTCTTTCCAGATTAAATTAGCCTCAAGCTAGAAATTAAATAGATGAGTTTCTCGCTTAAGACCGATGCACATTTATTGAGAAAAGCTGTTAACCTATCTGTCTACAACACGCTCCGGGGTGAATCCCAATACCTCTCGGTTAAGCTTATTTATTGCCAAAATTAGTGGAGGGTAACATGGCTAAAAACCTGAGAACTTCGTGAGTAAAATCATTTTAAGTTTTCTAACCGAGAAGTATTGGGGTGAATCCTACGGATACGCAACGCTACCGCAGGGAACTTAGCAATGGTCTCCAACTAACCGTTAAGTATTTTCCATGACAAATTTAAAAACCTGCCAAAATGGCAACCTAAGTAAAATTTAACAAGTTAAATTACATAGAAGATAAACAACTTCCAAGGTGTTGTTATCAAGGGCTAACCAGTTATCCACATTTTCAACCAGCCATGATGCAGGTAAATTATTTATGACTAATTAAACTTGGCATTTGCTGCAAAAGGAATATCTAATTTGTACAGGTTTTGCCATTGACTCATAACATTAGCCCCCTAAATGAATGGCAATATCTGTAAAGATTTCTGAACGCTACAGCAGCAAATGACAGAGTGGGAGATGAAAGCGATTGATATGCTTTCTCCCACTCTTTTTTTATTGGGTATTTTTTCAACCTATTTGATCTAGCAGCCAGGTCACTGCACCATCAACATCTGCCACTTGCTCCCCTAGTGGTATGGGGGGACGATTGATCATCACAACCTGTATACCTAGTTCCCGCGCGGCGACTATCTTAGGGTAGGTAGCGTTACCACCGCTATTTTTGCTAAC
Source organism: Anabaena sp. CCY 9402-a (assembly GCF_963920945.1). Taxonomy (NCBI): domain Bacteria; kingdom Bacillati; phylum Cyanobacteriota; class Cyanophyceae; order Nostocales; family Nostocaceae; genus Anabaena; species Anabaena sp. CCY 9402-a. The sequence goes on along the minus strand of NZ_CAWUDL010000031.1, from coordinate 5,095 downwards.
TATAGTGTCAATGTTGTGCTGAATCAGGATTTGTCGCTCATTCTCTAAGGCAAAGGGGCCGCGATCGCACAATATCACTCCTGATGGAACTAAAGCATCTGCACCAGGCGGGTCAATCATCCGCATCAGAAACCAAATATTCTTTAAGTGGGCAAAAGCTCCTAACTCTTGTCTACCGACGGTTAAAAATACTCTTTTTGCTTGCTTTTCCAGAACTTTGGCAGCCGCTTGATGATTATCTACTTCTACCCAGCGATAACCAACTACTTTCTCCCAAGGAGGACGAATTAACATTAACCTGGGTATATTAACTTGATTTGCCGCCGCCGCCGCATTCCAGGAAATCTGACTGGCGAAGGGATGGGTAGCATCGATGAGTAAGTCAACTTGCATCTGACATAAATAATTAGCTAGTCCAGACACACCACCAAAGCCACCAATCCGCACATTCCCCTCTGGGACTGATGGTTCACGAGTACGACCGGCTAAAGATGCGATCGCTTCAATCCCTGGAATTTTTGCAACTCTGGCAGTTAATTCTGCTGCATCTCCAGTTCCACCCAGAATTAAAACACGATTCATAAATTTGGGAATTGGGAATTGGGTAATTCCCAGTTTTTAATTTTTAATTGATTTTTCCCTACTTCTCAGGATAAAGATGGAATCTTGGCCAATATTCCTTTTTTTAATGGTTCTGGACGTTCTGACCAAGGTAGTAATCCATTTTCTTTAGCATAGTACTTACTGGCACATTCAAGCACAGCAGATATACTATCATCAACTACTAAATCCCCAAATAAATAAGTCAATTTACCTTCAGCCGCAAAAGCCACTACACAGGAACGGTTACAAGCACTCATACATTCAACTGCTTGGATAGGAAACTGATTACGTAATTCCCAATTTTCCGCCAGATTTTGCAACTTATTGAGAAGTTTTTGACCACCACTTTCACCGATGCGTTTACCATCTTGCCAAACACTGGCGCAAGTTGTGCAAACAAATAAAGTATGAGAAACACTAGTAACCATCCGTACCTCGCACGATGTGTATCAATAATAATTATACTTCGGCGGACATTCTGACTTAAAAAGTGAATTTATTTTTGAATGGTTAAGGGAATCTCTTCTGCCCTCACCCTCAAGCATAGCTACTTGTTTCTCACCCGCCAATTAATACAGTTGGCGCACCTAAACCTATAACTGTAGTTAGTGGTATACCTGTCACCGTATTCACCCCAGCTACCTGAGAAGTAATTCGTGCTGCTGGTCGTCCAGCAATTAACACAGTAAAAGAACCCATAACAATACTTCCTGTAACTACAGGCCCCACCACTAAATCACCAACACAAGCGGCGGGTAAACCCACAATTAAGACGTTTGGTACACCAGGTGCAGTAATGGGATCACCTGTAACAGTTATATCGGTCAGTCGTGCTGCTGGAAACATAGAAGATTTGGGATTAGGGATTGGGAATTAAGGAGAATGACTAATGTCTATTAACAATTAAGGCGAATTATGCCGCCCATAATGCCTACGGTGGCTGCACCATTAATGCTAACTGAAGCACCTGCACTAGCACTAATTGAAGCACCTGCACTAGCACTAATTGAAGCACCCGAAGTTACACTCAACGAACCACCAGATTGCACACTGATAGAACTACCAGCTTGTACACTAATTGTTCCAGCAGTTTTCATTGTAATACCACTAGGAGTTAATTCTATACTAGTAGCTCCTACAGTAAGGGTAATTTTTTGAGTTGCAGTGAGAGCAATTTCACCACCATTTACGCTGATTTTCTTAACTGTGCCAGTAGTTCCAGATTTAACTGTAATATCACCTGTAGAAGTTAAACTAATTGTTTTATTACTATCATCAGCGCGATATTTGTGACCGCCAGTAGTCTCTAATTCGACAAATTTCTCACTATCATTTAACCGAAAATTATGATCGCCAACAGTTTGTAGATAAACACCTTTTTTAGTGCCTTTATCTTCTTCTACAAATTGTAGTTTATGTCCTACACGGGTTTTAAAAGTTCTGAGGCGGACTTTACCACCAACAATTGTGTCATTTACTGTTTCCGGTGGTGCATCTGTGCCATTCCACACCCCACCAATCACATAGGGACGATGAATATCACCATGTTCAAAGGCTACTAACACCTCATCATTAACTTCTGGTAAACAGTCAAAACCTCTACCCGGGCCTGCACCAACACTTACAACTCTGGCCCAATTACTTTCATGTTCTTCTGTCAATGTGGGGAATTTAACTCTGACTCGACCCCAGCCTTTGGGGTCTTTATTATTACTGACAATTCCGACTAAGAGAGTTTGTCCTGGTTGCAGGTGTGTTTGTGGTGATAAGGTGGCAAATAAGTCACCGGGACGTAACCCCCGCACACTGAATTCTGTGATATATTTACGTTCTTGAAATAAATGACGCGTTTCAGTTACATAATAACTGCCACTGTATTTCCCCATATCTGTGAGTTTGATAACTCGCCCTGTCCTAATTTGCGGATTACCTTCACCTTTAGCATCTGCATAGACGAATTCTCCCCCAAGTTCGTTACATAAAGCCTGAGCAATTTTTTGTGCTTCATTGCTACTAAACACAGGCTGGTCTACGACAATCATCTTGGGTTGAATACTAAATTTAGTGCTGGATAGGCTACCTTTACCGTTGTCTGTGCTGGTGATTACCTGTTCTGTTGATGCTGTCGATACAATTGGTCGTTTTGTGGTGTAATCCCATCCCCGCACTTCTACAGAACTCACTTGTTCAGCACTGGTAACACGGACGCGAAAGCCGTGAATGTCTTCGAGCCATTTGAGGGATAAAGCCTGGTCTTGTTTAGGTTGACGAAAGTTGAGCTTCCCATCTTGCACATATAATTCAAAACCTAAGCGGGCTGCTCTTTCCCGCAAGAATTCCATGTTAGTTTGATTTTCTTGAAAGACATAATCATGAACAATAGTAGTAGTGGTAATTGTGCCGGATGCAATGCCAGTTTCACCTGCAATTTGGCTGACAATATCGCTATCAGTCACATTTTGGAAGGAGCGATTATAACGCCCACGATGTAAACGGTGAGAAACATCATAACCACGAATCACAATAGGAGCTTGAGATTCGCTAGTAAACTCAGTTTCTATGCCAGTAATTTCCCCTTCTAATACATACCCTTGCTCCGCTTCTTGAAAATCTACGTTTTCTGTGGTGCTGGAAACAAACCCGATTTTAATTTTTTTCCCAATAGCAAATAAGCTCTGATGTTTCCAATTAGTCTCTTGCGTCAGTCCAGGAAAATAATCATTGCGGATAACTATGGTAAACATCCCTGGTAGATGCAGACTCTCTTCTACAGAGATTTGCAAAATGTCTTCAACCAAGTCTTTGGAAGCATTAGTACCATCAATCTGCAACAGTGGTTCGGGGATGTAACGGACTGCGGGCATAATATAAGCAGAGTGGGTTTTTCATAGCCTATGAGGATAACTATTAGCAGACTATTACCCAAAGGTCGAATTAACTGCGCTTGCTGCGGTTGTCGCCGTTGCGGTCTACACTACTAGGTGCGCCCATCCCTGGTTGGGTAATTGATTCGTCTACTTCTTCCAGAGTCAGGTTAATTTTGGCTCGCACTGGTGTGCCGTCTGGTAAAAATAAGGTCAGGCTGTAATTAAGTGATTGGACAAAGCAACGGATGTACTGTTGATCACCCCAGGTAAATATATACACTGGTGGACGTTTTTCTTTACCTGCTCCAGCTTCAGCAAAGTTGACAGCTTTTTCAAATTTTTTCAGGTGAGTGAGAACGCTTGTACCTGCTTCGTAGGTATCAAATATGATGTTATTTATAGTGAGTTTGCAAGGCTCTGGGTAAGCAAAACTGACTTTGGGCAATCCTCGTCCAGTACGCGCACCACTACTTTTGGTTAAATTTATTTGTTGCGAAAAATCTAGCTGGGTAGGATTGAACATAAATTCAATATCTGGTGCAGCTTGTTCTGTGGCAATTAGTTTGGCTTTGACTAAACGAGTGGTACTCATGGCTGATGAATTGATAAAAAGTCAGGAAGTAAGAGAGTAGGAAAGAGTAACTATTGATTAATAAAAATTTTTACTTGATTTACCAAGGTAAACGTCCTGAATAGTTGTTACCTCGGCGTTCTCGTTCTATTTCTAAACGTTGTCGGAGTAATTTGTATATTTCTTGTGCCAGTATTTCTAGGTTTTCGGTTTCTTCTTCTGTTGAATCGTTGTTAGTCGATTCTTCAGTGTAGGAATCTTCTGTTTTTTGTATTAGTGTGAAATCAAAAGGATTAGTATATGTCTGAATAGACTGATTTTTTGAATTATTTTTTGGGAAAGAATTAATTCCTGTTTGAGATTGCTCATTACCTGATAGGCTATGAGATAGAGTTCTGTCCACCGTAGGCGATCGCTTAGATGTAATAGGTATAACTTTATTCCATTGCTTTTTATCTATTTGTGGTTGAATAACTATTTTTTCACTATGATTTGTAGCTGACATTTCCATTTCATCCATTAGTTCAGCAAGACTAGACCATGAATTGGGTATATTTTCAGTTGGCGATTTTTGAATCTTATGTTGTGAAATAGAAGTGTTCGGTAATGTATTTTGTATATCTGTCGATGTATCTTCTGCCAAATTAGATGTAAGTAAGTTGGATGATTGAGATAGTGGTTTTAAAATTGAGAGCTTTTTCAAAGCCTTAGGTAATTGTGGTATGTTTGTATTTCTTGATTGAATAATTTTTGGCTCATTTTTTGTCTGAATGACTATGACTTCAGTATTTGGTGCGCTAGCGAAGCTTGTCGAAGGTATCGCTGATTGTGAAGATATCTCCGCACTAGGAATTGATTGATTATTATCTAATTGCGGTTGAATGACTGTGGCTTCAATCTTTGATACTGTCGCTGGCTGTGACGATATTTCTGGACTGGGAATTGATGGATTATTATCTAATTGCGGTTGAATGACTGTGGTTTCAGTATTTGTTACTAACTCCGGTTGTGGAGATATTTCTGAACTGGGAATTGATTGATTATTATCTAATTG